>JAYEOJ010000256.1:0-13249 GCA_034722835.1 Bacteroidota bacterium
ACGGGTCAGGAAAGCCTGATGGGCCGTAATCAACACATTGGGGAAGGACATCAGACGTGCGATCTCATCATCCTGGAGAATCTGTTCGGACCGGTCCCTGAAGAACAATTTTTCCTCCTGTTCATAGACATCGATACCCAGATAGCCCAGATGCCGGTTCTTCAGGGAAGCAATTACATCGTTTGTTTTTATCAGTGCCCCCCGGCTGGTGTTGATCAGCATCACGCCAGGCTTCATCATGTCGAGAGTCTTGCTATTAACCAGGTAGGTGGTTTCGGGTGTTAGCGGACAGTGGAGCGATATGATATCGGATATGGTGAGCAGCTTTTCCATGCTCAGATACTCCACTCCGCTTTGTTTCAATGCTTCGTCAGGGTATTTATCGAATGCGACTACCTGACAGCCCAGACCGCTCATGATGGAGGCAAATGCGGTTCCGATTTTTCCTGTACCGATAATCCCGACAACTTTGCCGTTCAGGTTAAAACCAGTGAGCCGTTCCAGGGAAAAATTCCCTTCTCTCACCCGGTTGTAAGCTTTATGAGTTTTTCGATTGAGCGTCAGTATCAGTGCCAGTGCATGCTCAGCCACAGCTTCAGGAGAATAGGCAGGGACCCTGACTATCCTTATCCCGGCATCAGCAGCGGCGGCCAGGTCCACATTGTTAAAACCGGCACATCTTAGTGCCACCATTGATATCCCATGTTCCTTCAGGATTCCGATGGTTTCTCTGTCAATCAAATCGTTTACAAAGACAATCACTGCATTGAATCCTGCTGCCAGGTGAGCTGTGCGCTTCCTGAGCCGGGTTTCAAAGTGTGTAATTTCGAACTTGTAACTCTTGTTTGCCTCCTCAAAATAATCCCTATCATAGGAGGTGGAACTGAAAAGTGCTATTCTCATCTCTGTATAACAATCCGCTTGCATTTTTGTGCTTCTGCATCATATATTTCATACTTTAGTAACTAAATCCAGCCTGATGAACTGCTTTAGAAAGTGCTTCCTTGCTGCCTTTGCCACTGTGATTGCATTCCTGATCACAGGATGTTCCGGAGAGTCTGAATCCGGGACGCCCGGAATTCTGGTATCCACGGAATGGCTTCAGAACCAAAGGAATGATCCGGATCTGGTGCTGCTTCATTCAGGAACAGCTGAACTTTTTGACTCGCTTCATATACCCGGGGCAAGGCTGATTATCCCAGCCAGTATTACTGTGTACGCAGACTCAGTTCGAAATGAGCTCCCCCACCCGGATAGTATTCTGACATTGTTGAGGAGTGTTGGTGTGAATAATGAGTCCAGGATTGTTCTCTATCATGAAACTTCCAGGCTCCTGACACGCACAACCAGGGTATATGTGACCCTGGATCATGTGGGCCTTGGTAATCAAACCTTTGTTTTGAACGGGGGATTGCCCGCCTGGCAGGAGGAGGATCGTGAAACCACCAGTATGTCCCCTGAGTTTTCTTATGGCAACCTGGATGTCCCGGATGTTAAGGAGGTTATTATTCGGGCTGCTGAGCTTGACCGCCAGCGCTGGAGCCCGGAGCTTGTAGTAATAGATACAAGATCGGATGAAGAGTACTTCGGTACACCGGGTACTGAGGAGGCTCCTGCAAAGGGAGGTCATATCGAAGGGGCCTATTTCCTGCCTTACCAGGATTTGCTTTTAGACGACAGACCCTACCTGTTCAAGCCGGACCCGGAGCTGGAGAAATTGTTTCGCAATGCCGGGATGGATCCTAAGAAAAATACAGTGCTATATTGCGGATCGGGTATCCGAGCTACGGCAAGTTATGTGGCTGCTAAGCATCTTGGCTATCCGGCTTTACTTTATGATGGATCCTATGAAGATTGGAGGAGACTGGATCTGCCCTTGACAGGGCCGGTAGCTATTCCGGATACAATAGAATAAAACATTGCCTATGAAGAATAGAGAACCTCGAGCGTATTGGAATCCATACATTGTGGGAGTTGGAATCGGCCTTCTGATCATCCTTTCATTTGTTGTTACCGGAAGGGGACTTGGCGCCATAGGAGCCTTCAATGGAACCCTGGCCTCGCTGGTACATGCCATTGCCCCTGACTATGCCCTGTCAAAAGCTGCTTATTCGGGTTATCTTTCCGGGGTGGAACATCCACTGAGGGATTGGGTGGTGATTGAAATAGCCGGTGTATGTATCGGCGGACTCCTTTCGGGGATTGTATCACGACGCTTCAAATTTGAAGTGATCAAAGGGCCCCGGATTTCAAATCTGACCAGGCTTATCTTTGCTTTTTCGGGTGGACTGCTTATGGCGTTTGCAGCCAAGTTTACCCGTGGATGTACCAGCGGACTGGCCCTTAGCGGAGGCTCAGTGTTGAGCCCGGGGGCCTGGCTGTTTATGATCTCGGTATTTATAGGTGGCTATTCTGTCGCCTGGATAATGAAAAATGCCTGGAACTGATGGCACCTCTTCAATTTAGTTATGAAATCCCCGAAGCCTTCCTGCTTCTCTTTGCATTGTTGACCGGGATTGCCTTTGGGATCTTCCTTGAGAAAGCTGGTTTTGGAAATGGCAGGAAGCTGGTGCAACAATTCTACTTTACAGATATGGCCATGTTCAAGGTGCTTTTTTCTGCCATCGTAACGGCCATGCTGGGAATTTACTGGCTCAGCTATTTCGGGATCCTGGATATCACTCAGATCTATATCAACGCAAGTTATATATGGCCCCAGGTGATTGGAGGTATTGTATTCGGATTTGGTTTTGTGCTGGCAGGGCTCTGCCCCGGCACTTCCTGTGTGGCAGTCTTTACAGGGAAACTGGATGGACTGGCTGTATTTGCCGGGATGTTTGCAGGATTGATCCTTTTTGCAGAGACTGAGCCAGGTTTAACAGGGGCACTTAATTTATCCGCCATTGGGGACATCTCACTTTATGAGTTGCTTCATATGGAATACGGGGTACTTACCTTCCTGATTGCAGCCATAGCTATTGCAGCCTTCTGGTTTGCAGGAAGGGTTGAGGAACGATTCAGTAAGTCAAGTTCAAGACCAGCATCATGAAAACCAATCACATACTTGCCATCCTGGCGCTTGTTGCGGGAATGACGGCAGCCTTCACCAATCATTCAAAAAAGAATGAGCTGTATCCCGACTGGAAATTTCAGAAGGAACAGCTTGAAGGGAAGAAGATCAGATTCATTTCGGCTCACCATCTGGCAGACCTGATTTACGCCAAGAAGGAGGACCTGATCATTTTTGATGTCAGGGAATGGCTTAGCTATGAAAAGTATCATATTCCGCCAGCACTTCCCTATGATGCCGGAATGGGATCCAAAGTAAAAATTAAGTCAGGGACCATTGTTCTTTACGGGGAAGCTGAGGACCAGGATCTTTATGAGCTTGCACGTGATCTGCCTGGCAGGGTATTTGTGTTGAAGGGGGGTATGGAAGCATGGTATTCCCTGGTCCTGTTCCCGGACTTTGTGAAATTTCATGTTCGCAACAACGATCAGCTTAATCATATCCTGCGCAGAAGCAAATTCTTTGGCGGGACACCACAAAATACCCAGCTCCTGAACATCGATGTCAGGGAGAGCCGTTACCGGGAAGGATGCTGACTGTTTGGTATTTCAGTAAATGAAAAGAGTTTTTTTCATAACTTATGTGCTGCTTCTGTTTGCGTTGGTACGCGGACAGTCCCATAAGGATCTCTTTGCTGAGGAGCTTGCCAGTGCAGCACTTTTACTCACTGAACAAGAGGTAGTTTATGATCCGGCATACTATGCCATGGGTTATCCCAACGGGGATGTGCCAGCCGACAGAGGGGTCTGTACGGATGTGGTGATCAGGGCTTATAGAATGATGGACATCGACCTGCAGAAAGAGGTACATGAAGATATGCTGTCCCACTTTGGTCTCTACCCTGATATCTGGGGCCTGAGCCTGACCGATACCAATATCGATCATCGCAGGGTTCCCAACCTGATGAAGTACTTTGAACGTCGTGGTACAGAAAAAGAGATCACTGACAATCCGGCTGATTATTTGCCGGGTGACATTGTCTGCTGGAACCTGGGGGGTGCAGTCACACATATTGGAATCATTGCAGGCAGCAGGTCCGTTGACGGCTTGCGTCCCATGGTGGTACATAACATTGGAAGGGGACAGGTACTGGAGGATTGCCTGTTTGATTACAGGATCATTGGACATTATGCTTATCAAGGTAATAACGAAATAGAATGAAAAGGACCATTTACCAGGTAGATGCATTTACCCAGGAAGTATTTAAAGGAAATCCGGCTGCCGTCTGCATCCTGGATCAGTGGCCGGGAGAGGAGCTGATGCAAGGTATAGCCAATGAAAACAACCTTTCCGAGACTGCTTTTGCGGTTCCCGTAGGGGAGTGTTTCGAAATCAGGTGGTTTACCCCGGAGATGGAAGTGGAGTTGTGTGGACATGCCACCCTGGCCACGGCACATGTACTGTTTAATCACCTGGATCATCAGGAAGAATGGATCTGTTTTGAGTCCATCCACAGCGGAAGGTTAACCGTAAAACGTAGCGGGGAATTACTTACACTTGATTTCCCGGTGGACAGGATGGAGGAGATGGTGGTGCCTGAACTGATCGTGACGGCCCTGATGAAACCTCCATTGAAAGCATTCAGGGGAAAAACCGATTTCATGTTTGTCTTTGCCAGTGAATCTGAAATTGAAGACATGGATCCGGATTTCGGCTTACTGGCCCAGGTGGGGGGAAGAGGCGTTATTGTGACAGCTCCTGGGGACGATGTGGACTTTGTCTCACGGTTTTTTGCCCCCCAGACAGGGATCAATGAGGATCCGGTGACCGGTTCGGCTCAAACTTCGCTAACTCCGTACTGGTCCAGAGTGCTGGGAAAGAAACGCCTGACGGCCAGGCAGCTGTCCTCCAGGGGAGGAGAACTGATTTGTGAAGACAAGGGCGAACGGATAGAGATTTCAGGACACGCCGTTACCTATATGATCGGGGAGATAATGTTTTAATTCAATAAAAAAAATAAGAATGAGATTTTCTGAGGACCGCATTGAAAAACTGACCTGTAGCGATGGCATACAGCGCGATATTCATATCTGGGAACCAAAGAAAGCCAGGGCAGTATTCCTGACGGTTCACGGAGGGATGGATCATGGGGGTAATTATATGAATCCAGCCCTTTATCTAAAAGAAAAGGGTTTTGCCCTTGTGGCCCATGACCAACATGGGCACGATAAGAAACGAAAGGTTTATATACCACGATTTGAAGTTTTCCTGGATGATCTGGAGTTGATGCTGGAGTGGGTTAAGCGTAACTATCCGGAGCTTCCCATCTTTATCCTTTCACATTCAATGGGCGGATTAATAACAATGCATTTTGGGATCAGGCGATTTACAGGCGATCCGCTGGTCAGGGGATTTGTTAGCTCTTCTCCATACTATGTCAATGCTGTCCTTACCCCTAAGATTGTAGAAAAGCTGGCTGGAGTACTATCGGCATTGTTCCCGAAAATGACTGTGCCCATTGAAGATATCCTCGTGCATTGTACCCATGATGAAGACATATACAAGCGTTATAGAGAAGATGAAAAGGATGGCATAATGGCCAGCAAAGCATCAGCCCGTTTTGCATCAGAGCTGTTGAAGGCTCAGGCATGGATCCCGGACCATATTTCAGAATGGAACCATCCCATGCTGGTTCTTGTGGCAGGTGATGATAAAGTGGCTGATGCCAATGGTACTAAGGCCTTGCTTAAAAAAGTGAATCCTGAATATCTTACAGAGATCTGGTATCCCGAAAACTACCATGAGAACTTTAACGAGATAAACAGAGATGAGATTTCTGACCGCATTGTGGAGTGGTGTGAGCCAAGGATCAAATGAACGCAGATTTGTAATTAAGCAAATTACATCTTAAATTGTGTTTGAATCATGTATTATCTAATCGTACGTAACCTGGGTGCCCCACGGTGTGTCGACCAAAGCGAGGAGGATGTGTATGAAGATGGAATGGCGTTCGACTGCACACCGCACCTTGAATGTAATCCGAAGGAGTTCGTAAAAGAGGTGGAGATCACCTGCATCGAACATCCCGATGATATGATTGTAGCCATGGTATTCAGGGATTAATCTTCCCGGTACCTAAAACATAACATTATGAGAAAGTTGATCTTCCTTATTGCAGGAGCACTATTGCTTTTGACGATTGCGGCATGCACATCCGTGAAACGGTTTAAATCGGTCGACTATAAAGGGGAGGATAACAGCCTGGTTGATGTGGATCTTTTTAATGCGAGGATATCTGCTGAACCTTTGGAAATCAGGGAGAAAAATTTGTGGACACTCAGTGCCAATGCACAGAGCCACCTGGTACAGATACTGGATGAGAGGTATCCGGATAATGAAGAGTTTATGAGTGCCATGGCCGGCAATTTCGCGACAGACCAGGCACCTCAGCAGGATTTGACCCGGAAGGATCTCAGGATGGTTTTTACCATCAGTAAGAACCGGGATTATTCCAGCTTGAATGATGCATCGGGGCGTTTCTCACCGGCCGACCGGATAGAGTATATGCGATTAAGCATGGATATCCCGGAGAGTTACAACCTCCGCTTCCATGAATGGAACCGGTATATCACCGAATATGGAGATATTGATATAGCCGATGTGAGTTTCTCGAGGAACCTGGACCTGTCGGTGGATGGAAGTCCCGGCGGAACGGACCTGGGATCGGAGGCCAGCCTGGGTCGAAACGAAAAACAGGTGCTCAGCAAACGCTATCTGAAGCTTAATGGAAGCATCAGTGATCACCGGGTGGTGATTGAAGCGGAGGGAACCCGGGAGGTGGACCTTACAGGAAACGTCATTGCTGATGTTTCCCTGCTTTTTGATGGCTTTCCGGAAGTAGTGATGGTACCGGTATTTACAGAAGCAGAGGATGGAACGAATGAGTTGGCGGCTTTGAATTTCGTGGATATACTGGTTCCGGCCATGAGTGATGCCCCCGATACCCTCTTTGCGGACCTTGTGCTTGAATATATATACCGTCATGTGGCAAGTGGATGGCTTACATTCGCCGAGTGGGACGACCGGGTGGAGTACTACCAGGGCAGGATTCATAAAAAGGTACCTCTTTTCCTGCAAAAGGACTACCTGCCCCGTCTCTTTTGTATCGGAACAGACCTGGGTGGAGCGGATGCTCTGAAATTCCGCATAAGCCCGGAGAAGGAGTACCTGCTTCAATTCAGGGATCATCATGATGCCAGCCGTTTCCTGGAGTGGCTAAGTAATCCGGAGAGAAGGCAAACCGATCCGGTCTTCATTGGCAGCAATAAACTGCTGTATAAGGGGGCACCTATTACACCGGGAGAGGTATTAGAGCAACAACTAAAGGTACTTCTGGTCTATTAGATCAAATAATCGCTTATTTACCTCCGTACCAGAACCCGCGGTTCCAGCTGTGTTCATGAAGACGTTTCATTTGATCTTCTATAAGTTCAGGCAGCTCAGGCACCAGGGTGTTTGCAATGGCCTGATACTTGTTCCGGATCCCCGGAATTACTGTGGATACTGCCTCATGTGAGAGGGCAAATTTCAGTGCCAGCTCGGGCATGGAGTAGCCACTTTCCCTAAACTCCTTTTTAATGGCCTCGGTACGCCTGACTCCCCTTTCCAGGCGGTCGCCAGCAAAGTAGTTGCTTCTGAAGTCGTCCGGTCCGAATGTTTCACTGCCCGTATACTTGCCGGTGAGCACCCCTTCATCAAATGCTACTCTGACAATAATACCTGTGCCGGTTTCTCTGGCCACCGGGAAAAGTTGTGCTGCCGGCTCCTGCTCAAAGATGTTATAGATGACCTGCAGCACATCGACCATTCCGTCGCGCATCAATTGGATCACACAATTCTGATCGTGTTCGGGTGTGGAGATGCCCACCTGTTTGATTAAGCCTTCCGATTTCATCTTCTGCAGGATCTCGAGGGCCAGGGGCTTATCGTTCCAGGCCCGGGTCCAGGTATGAAGCAACAATACATCCAGGCTCTCCACCTGTAGATTTTTCATACGCTCCTCCACGTTTTCACGCAGATATTTTTCAGAATAGCGCTCTTCAATCCTGCAGTATGGAGAAGGGGGCCATTTACCGGGAGCAGGGGGAGTCTTGGTGCAGACAAATACCCTTTCGGACCGCTGCTTCAGGAATTCTCCTATGATCCGCTCCGATTTGCCATCACCATAGCCGGCAGCAGTATCGATAAAGTTCACTCCTTTTTCCAGTGAGGTTTCCAGAGCTAAGTGGGAGTCTTTGTCTGATTGTGCGCCCCAGCTTCCACCGATGGCCCAGGCTCCAAAACCAATTTCTGAGATCTCCGGTCCGCTGTTTCCAAATTTCCGATATTTCATGAGGATGGTTTTTAATAAAACTACGCTATTCCCGTCAATTCTCCAATATGGAATTTTGCTACCTTTAAATTCTTATTTCAAAATTGCATTATGAAAGATTCCAATAATTTTTCCAGAAGAAGCTTCTTTAAAAGTGCCGGCCTGGGTGCTGCTGCTGTAGCAGGCATGCCCTTGCTGACCCAATCCTGTTCAACTGCTATGGGAGGCGGCAACCTACATGATTTTTTCGCAGAGGGCGATGTGGTGCTGTTCCAGGGCGACTCCATAACCGATGCAGGGAGGAACAAACGTCAGGAACTGCCCAACAACGCCTGGTCATTTGGGGTGGGATATGCCAACCATATCGGCTCATGGCTTCTGGAGGAGATGCCTGAAAAAAATCTGACCGTATATAACCGGGGGATCAGTGGTAATAAAGTCTATCAACTGGCCGACCGGTGGGAGAAGGATTGCCTGGAACTGAAACCCGATGTGCTGAGCATGCTTATTGGAGTGAACGATTACTGGCATTTCCGGAATGGTGAGTACGAAGGTACTCCTGAAATCTATGAGAATGATTTCCGGAAACTGCTGACCCGGACCATGGAGGCCCTTCCCAATCTGAAGCTCATGATCTGTCAGCCTTTTATCCTGACCGGTACCAGTGCAGTGGACGAATCGTGGGTGGAACCTTTCAGCGCTTACCAGGCTGTTGCCAAAAAGATCTCGGACGAATTCAGTGCCACCTGGGTACCCTTCCAGGAGGCATTTGATCAGGCCATTGAGCTGGCAGATCCAACTTACTGGGCCGCTGATGGAGTCCATCCATCCATGGCCGGCGCCCAGTTAATGGCAAATACCTGGCTGGAGGCGCTACAAAACCGCATCTAAGGAGCTTCGGCAATCTTTGGTTTCACAAAAGAAATATACTTAAGCAGCAGTGAGAACAATGGGAAAGCTATACAGATAAAGAGCTGCGTGTCGAGACCAATAATTCTTTCTCCATGGATTACATTCAAGGAATGGAATAGCAGGAACAGGATAGTTCCCAGTAGAGTGTATTGTAATACTCCAAAGATCCAGAATAGTTTTTTGTGCTTCATGTGATGTCAGTGTTTATTATTTTGTATCCTTTAAAGATTTCATAACCATATTCTTGTACTTTCTGCTTATGGGTATTTCTGTCTCGCCGACTTCAATTGTGGAGGCTGTGAATGCACTAATGTGATCGATGGAGACGATAAATGAGTTATGAGTCCTGATAAACTGGTCATTTGGAAGGAGCTGTTCGATGGCTGTCAGGCTGCTTCTGGTCATCACCACCTTTTTCCCGCAGCGGACCTGAATATATTCCCCTTTGCTTTCAATCAGACTGATATCTGAAAGAAAGACTTTGTGTGTTTTTCTGTTGTCCTGAAGATAGAGGTAGGCCCTGGGGGAGACCGGCGATTCTGTGTTGTGTAAGGTGATGGGATAGCTCAGTGTCTCATAGTATTTTTCGATGGCCTGAAAGAATCTTTCAAAGGAATAAGGTTTTAGCAGGTAATCTAATACCTGAAGATCAAATCCCTCCAGTGCGAATTCCCGATGCGCAGTGGTGATAATTGTTTTCGGGGGGTGACTGAGGCCTTTTAGAAAATCGATTCCGGACAACTGCGGCATGTTGATGTCCAGAAAGATCAGGTCGACCCGATGCTGTTTCAAAAACGAAAGTGCATCCAGGGCATTCTCATATTCCCCGCTTAGTTCGAAATCATCCAGTTTCCGGATATAGTCTCTCAGAACTTCTCTTGCAATGGGTTCATCTTCTATTATAAGACATTTTATCCTCATGATTCAGATTCTTGATTGATAATCAGATGTACAGAAAAGGTGGAATCATCACTTCTAATGGTGAGTGTGTGTTGTTCGGGATATAGAATATGGAGCCTTTTTTGAACGTTTTCCAGTCCGACACCTCCTGCCGTGTTGGGTTTGACTGATTGGTCCACTTGTCTGTTATTCTCCACTTCAAAGGTAAGCTGGTGCTGATTCGATGCAATCCTGATCTTGATCCAGACCTCGTTTATCTTTTTGCTGGCTCCATGTTTGAAGCTGTTTTCTACAAATGGAAAAAGTAAAAGGGGTGCAATTTTGGCTTCAGAATGATGCAACTCTTCTTCCATCTCGATCCTTAGCCTTTCACCGTAACGGAGTTTCTCCAATTCAATATAATTATTTATGAAATCCAACTCCTTCTGAAGGGGGTATGATTCATCGGCGCATTCATAAAGGACAAAATGAAGCATATCTGATAACATAAGGATACCGGCCGGTGCAAGGTCAGACTTCTTTTTAGCCAATCCATACAGGTTATTCAGGGTATTAAAGAGGAAATGGGAATTCAGCTGACTTTTAAGAGCAGTCAATTCAGCCTGGAGTTTTTGCGTCTCCAGCTGGTTTTTCTCTTCCTGCTCCCGGTTTCTTTCTTTGAAAAGCTTAATACTCAATGCAATGAATATGATAAGACCTGTCTCAAAATAGAAAGGAAGCATGTTATAATCCATGAAATTCTTAAAATTGAATGCTTCCTCTTTCAGGATCATGACCAGTATGCGGGGCAGGGGGGGCTCCAGAATGAGGATCAGCAGGACAATCATTCCAAGGCTGATGTATCTCTTTTGCTTTAAGAATTTTGGGAGAAGCAAATAATTGATGGTGTAAACCACCACCATGGTAAAGGGGAGCATCACCATGGATGAGAGGAAGAGCCATGGGAAATTGTTAAATACAGGTCCGTATATAACAAGAAACAGCAGAACAAAGCTTAACCAGAAACCTGCGTGACGAAGAAGGCGCATAACTCAAAGTTAAACGCTTCAGGAATGAGAAAAAAGAAAATCAACCAATAACCGGTTTAATGCACTTTTTAACTGCCTGGTTCAGTATTTCTGCATGAGCATCACTTTTTCTCCCGGCAATTAGCTTTTCACTGCTTTGTTCCGATCACATAATGATTTTATTGGAAACATAAGCGTTTAGTACATAATTTTGACCGTATGAAATCTCTATTCCTGATTCTTGCATTGATTTTGTTCCAGGGTTTCAACGCTTCAATGTATTCATATGAACCGGGTGAGCTCTCTGGTGACAATCGTGGTCTTATAATTGGATTTGGAGGATCGACCTTTGTAGGATCTGCATCTTCCGGTGAAAATAACAAATTCTTACCCGGAATGATCCTTGGTTTCTTCCAGGACTTCAGTATCAAACCACGATTTGACCTGGAAGCCGGAATTCAGTTCAGCACCAAGGGAAGCAGGCTGGACGCTGTGGGTGACCTCTACCTGCATCAGGTAGTGACTTACCTGGAGATTCCTGTACAGGCTACATGGATAATCTTACCCGGTGAGAAAGCTAATCTGTTTCTGGCAGGGGGCACTTTTTTCGGCATAAAGCTACTTGCTTTTAATGAAGTAGGTTTTCCGGAGGAAATTAATGGATTCGATATCGGCCTGGACCTCGCAGCAGGAGTGAGATTAAATAAAGTACGATTCAAACTCGAGTTTAAACAGGGCTTGCTTAATGTTGACCAGAGCACAACGCAACTCAATTATAAAAATCTAAGCCTCTCCTTTGTGGCTGGAATAAGCTTTTGAAACCATAGAAAAGATCCATATATGAAAAAGATGATTCCCTTTTTACTGGGCCTCTGCCTGAGCACCAGCTTTGGAGGCCCCTCTGTCCTGGCCTGCTCTGTTTTTAGTGCTACCGGAGTGGACAAAGTATTTGCAGCCACCAACAAGGACTGGAACAATATACATACAAGAATACGCTTCTATGAGTCCTCTGAAGGAAAGTATGGGAGGGTCTACTTTGGCTACCAGGTAAGGGAAGGATTTCAGAATGTGGGGGGAATGAATGAACATGGCTTATGGTATGATGGTGCTTCACTCCCATACAGATCCGATATTTATAACCATTTTAATAAACCCAGCATCAAGGGAGAGCTGTGTGAGAAGGCCCTGGAAGAATGCAGGACAGTGGAGGAGGTGATCCAGCTGTATAAGCATTATTATACCCCACACTGGCAGGGCCATTCCATGTGGGCCGATCGATGGGGAAATTCGGTAATCATCGAATATGGCGAGAAGGATGTTGTGTTTCTCAGAAAGGAAGACAGATACCAGGTCATGACCAATTACTACCTCTCTGATTCAACCAATCTGAGATGGTCCCATTGCCATCGATTCAGAGCCATCACAGAAGTCTTAGAGAATGGTGGAAAGTTAAGCGTGGAACGGATGACCCGGGCGCTTGAGCTAAGCCACAAAGAGGGATTGACTCCTACGCTGTTTTCAAATGTATATGATTTGAGAAAAGGTGAAATCTATATTTATCATTTTCACTATTATGGAGAGTATGTCCGAATAAATCTTGCTGAGGAGCTTCTTAAGGGTGACCAGTATCTTGAACTGCCCGGGCTCTTTTCCGGGATACACCTAAGATCGCCTTCCCCTAATCAGGAGCTTGGTGGTGAGGACGTAATCTTCAAGTGGACAGGAGGAGCTTCAGCATATGAAGTTCGCTACTCCCAAGACAAAGAGTTGCATGATTATATTTCTGTGAGAGTCCAGAATCCGTTTGAAGAAGAAACACAAATGCATGGCTGCTTGCCCGTATGGATCTTAATTTTTGCAGTCGGGATCCTTCGCATCAGAAAAAAGCAGCCCCTGGCGATCTTTGTCGGTTTGATGTTACTAGCTTCTTGCTCAGCCTGTTCAAAGATGTTTATCTCTCCTGAACTTCCGGATTCCATGGATTTTATGGTGCAAGTAGAAAACCTGGCACCGGGAGGTACTTACTATTGGAAAGTGCTTGCCCTGGGA
>JAYEOJ010000257.1:0-3457 GCA_034722835.1 Bacteroidota bacterium
GGCAAAAGAGATCAAATTTGACATGGAAGCCCGCGATCAGCTGAAAAGCGGTATCGATCAGTTGGCTAACGCTGTCAAGGTAACACTGGGACCCAAGGGTCGCAATGTAATTATTGAAAAGAAATTTGGTGCACCTCAGGTCACCAAGGATGGTGTAACTGTAGCAAAAGAGGTGGACCTGGAAGATCCCATTGAGAACGTAGGTGCGCAGATGGTAAAAGAGGTAGCCTCCAAAACCAATGACGATGCTGGTGACGGTACAACCACTGCCACTATACTGGCGCAATCGATCATACAGGTAGGATTGAAGAACGTGACTGCAGGAGCCAATCCAATGGACCTGAAAAGAGGAATTGACAAAGCCGTTATTGAGGTTGTAAAGAGCCTTCAGGGCCAGTCCAACGAGGTAGGTGATGACAACAAGAAAATACAACAGGTTGCCTCTATCTCTGCAAATAACGAAACATCTATTGGCGCTTTGATTGCCGAGGCCATGTCAAAGGTGAAGAAAGAGGGTGTGATTACCATTGAAGAATCCAAATCTTCAGACACCTATGTAGACGTAGTGGAAGGTATGCAGTTTGACCGTGGTTACATCTCCCCTTATTTTGTGACCGATACGGAGAAGATGGAAGCTGTACTGGAGAATCCCTACATCCTGATTCACGACAAGAAGATTTCTACCATGAAGGATCTTCTTCCCGTTCTTGAAGCCACAGCTCAGAATGGTCGTCCGCTGATGATCATCGCTGAAGACGTGGATGCTGAAGCACTTGCTACGCTGGTAGTAAACAAGCTTCGCGGTTCCCTGAAGATCGCTGCTGTTAAAGCTCCCGGTTTTGGTGACAGAAGGAAAGAGATGCTGGAAGATATTGCCATCCTGACCGGAGGTACTGTTATTTCGGAAGAGAAAGGATTGAAGCTGGAAAGCACTGAGCTGGATATGCTGGGTCAGGCTGAAAAGATCTCCATTGACAAGGAGAATACCATTGTTGTTAATGGCGCCGGTGAAAAATCCATGATCGAAGCAAGGGTAGGGCAGATCAAGAAGCAGATTGAGAATACCACTTCTGATTACGATCGTGAAAAGCTACAGGAACGTCTTGCCAAGCTTGCAGGAGGTGTTGCAGTAATCTATGTTGGAGCTGCTTCTGAGGTTGAGATGAAATCCAAGAAGGACCTGTTTGACGATGCCCTCAGTGCTACCCGCGCTGCAGTTGAAGAGGGAATCATCCCCGGTGGTGGTGTGGCCTATCTTCGTTCAGTCGAGAAGCTGGAGAAACTCAAGGGATCAAACGAAGATGAAAACACAGGTATTGCTATCGTTAAAAGGGCCCTTGAGGAGCCACTTCGCCAGATCGTTGAGAACGCCGGACTGGAAGGTTCCGTTGTTGTGAAAGAGATCAGGGATGGCAAGAGTGATTATGGGTACAATGCTCACACTGAAAAGTTCGAGAACCTGTTTGAAGCAGGAGTTATCGATCCTGCCAAAGTGGCCCGCATTGCCCTGGAAAATGCCGCTTCCATTGCCGGCATGTTCCTGACCACCGAGTGTGCAATCGTTGATATCCCCGAGCCGGAGCCCCCAATGCCAGCAGGCGGCGGAGCCCCCGGAATGGGCATGATGTAAGAGTTTAATTACTCTATATATTTCAGGAGGTTGGTTCCACGGAGCCAACCTCTTTTTTTTGCGTTTTTTCGATGGGATTATTGCTATCTTTGCACTCTGAAAAAACAAGGAGTATTTTATGAATCACATTCGCAATTTCTGTATCATCGCCCACATTGACCATGGCAAGAGTACGCTGGCTGACAGGCTGTTGATGAAGACGGGCACCCTGGATGAGCGGGATTTCCAGGACCAGGTACTGGACGATATGGAACTGGAGCGTGAAAGAGGAATCACCATCAAGAGCCATGCCATCCAGATGGAGCATGAGCACAATGGGAAAGATTATCTGCTGAACCTGATTGATACTCCCGGGCACGTGGACTTCTCCTACGAAGTAAGTCGCTCCATTGCTGCCTGTGAGGGAGCATTGCTGATTGTAGATGCCACGCAGGGAATACAGGCGCAGACGATTTCTGTGCTCTACCAGGCCATTGATCAGGATCTGGAGATCATTCCGGTCTTGAATAAAATGGATATGGAAAGTGCCATGCCTGAAGAGGTAAAGGATCAGATAGAGGACCTGATAGGCTGCGATCGCGATGAGATCATCGAAGCAAGCGGAAAGACCGGACAGGGCGTGGAGGAGATCCTGGAAGCCATTATTGAAAACATTCCTGCCCCGGAGGGTGATCCCGAGGCCCCTTTGCAGGCTTTGATCTTTGATTCGGTGTACAATTCCTACCGCGGAATCTTTGCATATTTCCGGGTTCTTAACGGCACCATTAAAAAGGGAGATCTGGTAAAGTTTGTAGCCACAGAAAAGGAGTACGATGCGGATGAGGTTGGGGTACTGAAGCTGGGTCCGGAACCCCGGCCCAGTTTATCAGCCGGTGATGTGGGTTATATCATATCCGGGATCAAAACCTCCAAAGAGGTGAAAGTAGGGGATACCATTACCCATGTGGATCGTCCATGTGATGAATATATTGCCGGTTTCGAGGATGTGAAACCCATGGTATTTGCAGGAATCTACCCCGTGGATGCCGACGACTATGAGGACCTCAGGGCATCCATTGAAAAACTGCAGTTAAATGATGCATCCCTCACCTTTATCCCGGAATCATCAGCTGCACTGGGTTTTGGATTTCGCTGTGGTTTCCTGGGACTGCTGCATATGGAGATCATCCAGGAACGACTCGACAGGGAGTTCAATATGGATGTGATTACCACCGTACCCAATGTGTCTTTCAATGTAATCAGTACTAAAGGGGAGCTGGTGGAGGTCCATAATCCATCAGGATTGCCTGCACAAACTGCCATTGATCATATTGAGGAACCTTATATCACCGCCCAGGTAATCTCACAGGCCGAGTATGTGGGTTCTGTCATGAACCTCTGCCTGGACAAGCGTGGAACTTTGAAAAACCAGGTCTATCTGACAAGCAACAGGGTGGAGCTCACCTTTGAAATGCCGCTTGCCGAGATTGTTTTTGATTTCTATGACCGTCTGAAGAGCATTTCCAAGGGATATGCATCCTTCGATTACCATCCCCATGGCTATCAGAAAGCCGATCTGGTAAAGCTGGATATTCTATTGAATGGGGAGATGGTGGATGCCCTTTCTACACTGATTCACCGCGATAATGCTTATGACTTCGGCAGAAGGATGTGTGTCAAGTTAAAAGAGCTGATTCCGCGCCAGCAATACGAAGTGGCCATCCAGGCAGCTATAGGTGCCAAGGTAATTGCAAGGGAAACCGTTAAAGCTGTCCGGAAAGATGTAACTGCCAAATGTTATGGCGGTGATATTACCCGGAAAAGGAAGCTCCTGGAAAAGCAGAAGAA
>JAYEOJ010000258.1:0-3426 GCA_034722835.1 Bacteroidota bacterium
GTCCACCAGCACGGAGAATTCCTTCCGCTTCCTCATCCCGGTGGCATGAATCCCTGCCAGAATATCACTACCCACGAAGTTGCCAATGGAGGGATAAAAATCTATCCGGCTGCAAGAAATTTTCCAATGCAGCTCCCTGGCATGAAAGTGCTTAATTCCCAGATCGGGGCTTTCAAAGGGGTAAAAGGAGAGCGGTTTGATGTCCGAGCCTGCAAACAGATGTTGCATCACTGTATTCCCAACCATAAGCACCCGGTCGATGACGATCTTCCTCTCCCCGATCAGCTTTATTAACATGCTTCCAATCTCCTCCCGGATCATCCGGGTCAGCTCCACTTCCTTTCCTGCAAGTGCAGCTTCCAGCCTGGAGACCAGATCACTTCCCCATCTCCTCTGGGGATTCAGAGCTGTTTCAACGGCAAGCACTTTCCCATTGGAAAGATCCACCAGCTGCGCCACCAGGGACGTGGTCCCCAGGTCAACCGCCACCCCGTATCCCTGACGGGCTTCAAATGAAAAGTGGGTATCATCGGCCTGGATCATGGCCTCATACTGACCAACCTCAATCACCAGGTCACTGTCAGCACGGCTCATACAGGCCAGCCTCCATTCAGGAGAAAGGCCCAATTCTTTTAGTTTTCTTTGATGGTCCGGATCGGCGCGGATTTCACCCTCAAGTAACCTAACCTTGCATTTACCACAGCTGCCTTTCCCACCACATGGAAATTCAACCCCGAATTCATGCAGAACATCAATCAAGGAACTCCCCCTGGCAACACTTATACGTTTGCCAAGCGGATGAAGTCTGATCTGAACAGTTTGCAAAAGCTAGGCGACAAGTTCTTTCAAATACTCCACTGCACCCCTTGGATCGGGGGAGTAAAAATCAGCTCCTATCTTGGCCCTGAATTCATCAGTCAGTGGCGCACCACCCACAAGAACCCTGGTATCGGGATTCACTTCTTTGATCTTGCTCACAATCTCTTCCATATTGGCCATGGTAGTGGTCAGCAGTGCTGAGAGTCCTACCACAGCTCCCGGATTCTCTGAAACAGCCTGGTTGAATGTATCTTCATTCACATCCACACCCAGGTCCACGATGCTCCATCCACCACCTTCTACCATCATTGCCACCAGGTTTTTTCCGATATCATGCAGATCCCCTTTCACAGTACCGATGATAAATGTTCCCTTGGTCTTCACATCTCCTGACTGGAAGAAGGGTTTCAGGTGGTTCATTGCCGCACCCATGGCCTTTGCCGACATCAGCATCTGGGGAACGAAGATTTTATTCTCCGAGAATTTTTGCCCTACCCGGTCCATGGCCGGTACCAGAGCATCGGTCAGCACGTCAGCGGGCTTAATTCCTGAATCAAGGGCTGCCTTAGCCAATTCATCGGCACCATCCTGCCCTTTCATATTGGGTGGATAGGGCGAATTCTTATCTACTTTTCCAAATTCAACTACTTCACCTAGTTTTTCTAAAATGGGATCCATTATACATTCATTTAGTTTAGAACTGAGTTTTCAAGCTATAAAAATAGTTATTCCATTCAACCACTCCCATATTTCATTGACTTATAATAATGCTATTTTAACATATATATTATATTTACGCAATATATAATTAGCATGAAAGAGCTTCTTGAAGAGATCAAACTGAATTCCGAGGAATCATTCTATATAGGAATCTTCCAGGACCATATCGATAAGAGCCGCTGGCACTATCACCAGGAGTTTGAACTTAGTTTTATTACAGAGGGTGCGGGAAAACGGATTGTGGGTGATTCGGTGGAAGAGTTCCACCCGGGAGATCTTATATTCATCGGACCTCGCATCCCTCATGTATGGTTTCCCGAGGTTAAACATATCCGGCACCACTCCGGTCGAACCCTGGAATCGGTATACATGCTTTTCAATCACGATATATTGCCCAAGGAGATGACTGCATTACCTGAATTTGAGAATATCAGGAAAGCAATCACCCTTTCGGAAAGGGGAGCCAGGATCACTGGTGACACCCTTAATGAGGTTAGCAGGATCATGCTTCAGTTGCCCTACATGAGCCGGATAAAACGCCTGATGTTTTTTTACGAGATAATGGATCTCATCGGTAAGAGCACTTCATTCGCCTACCTGGCCAGTGAACAGTATGTAAAAAACAAATTTGAAACCAATAACAGCAGAATCAATAAAATCCACGAGTTTCTGATGAAGAACTATCAGGATAATGTGGATCTGGAAGAGGTGGCAGAGGTGGTTCATATGGCTCCTGCATCCGTATGCCGTTTTTTTAAATCTTCAACAGGCTTAACCGTATTTGAATATCTTAATAAAATAAAGATTGACTACTCCTGCAAGCTCTTGCTCAATACAGATTTAAGCATCGTGGATATCAGTTATGACTGCGGATTCAATAATTTGAGTCATTTCAACAAGCAATTCAGGAAATTCCTGGGCCAGACACCCTCCCAATTCAGGAAGCACAGAGAACGTAATCCATGAATCATATTAATCATATTCGAATATTTTTGCAAATATTGCATTAGTATAAGATAACTGTGTAGTGATGTGGTCCGGGCATTCAGGCATATATTTGCAGCATCAATGGGTATTTCCGGTATCTCTGAATTATGCATATGGGACAAAATTCTGAAATAAGAATCACTGAGGCACTACTTCCACCGGAAATGGCCAGTTCGGCTGTGAACACTGGAATCTCCAAGGCAGGGATGGGACTGCTTAAAATCGGTATGCTGGCCATTCTTGCAGGTGCTTTTATCGCTTTTGGCGCCATTTTTTCTACTGTTACATCCACCGGATCCACGCTGCCTTTTGGGTTAACCAGACTGTTAAGCGGTCTTACCTTCAGCCTCGGACTTATCCTTGTTGTTGTGGGAGGAGCTGAACTTTTTACAGGAAACAATCTCATGATCATGGGATGGGCCAGCAGGAAAATAAGTACCTCTAGTGTACTGCGAAACTGGATCATTGTTTATACCGGGAATATGCTGGGAGCCTTTTCCATTGTGCTGATCATCTGGCTTTCCGGACACCCTTCCTACGGAAATGGAGCAATTGGCGAAGAAATGGTGCAGATTGCCGCTTTCAAATGCACCTATACAGGCCTGCAGGCATTTATGCTTGGTATCCTGTGTAACATCCTGGTATGCCTGGCCATCTGGCTCTGTTACAGTTCAAAGACCGTACACGGTAAAATCCTCGCCATTGTGTTTCCTATCACGGCCTTTGTTGCTGCAGGGTTTGAGCACAGCGTGGCCAACATGTATTTTATACCTATGGGACTGGTAGTAAAGGAGTGGAGTAATCCCGGGATGCTGGGATTTCTCAGCTCGAATCCGGACCTGTTCAATGAACTGACCTGGGGCAATTTTCTTTTAAAGAATCTCCTGCCTGTCAGTCTGG
>JAYEOJ010000259.1:0-1265 GCA_034722835.1 Bacteroidota bacterium
CCACACTGCTTCCTACAATGTCCCCCGGTTTAATGATATGGTAGGTTCCCGATAATCCAAAGCGAATTGTATGTTCCGGAGAAAGGTACCAGGTGAAATCCCCTTTAAGCCCGTAATCGTCAAGATTGGATTGCCAGTTGAAATACTCCTCCGAATCCTCCGGCGTTCCCAGGTCGTAGAAGTAATGAGAATTTACCAGAGTGAAGTTGCTGAACAGATTGTTGTTAAAAATGTGATTCCACCTGAGCGTGAAAGTCCGGTTACCAAATGCCATTCCGGCGTACTCTTTATTGGCATAGGTATCCTTACCGGAATAACCCGACAGATATATCCTGTTTTTATCGTTGATACGATAGTTCACTTTGCCATTCAGATCGTAGAAGTACAGTCTTGTATCCTGCAGCGTCTCATCTTTGGCAAAGAGCAGAAAAAGGTCAGCATAAGTCCTTCTCGCGGCCAGCAGAAAGGATACCTTGTCTTCTACAATAGGTCCTTCCAGGGTAAGACGGGCTGAAATAGTTCCGATACCTCCGCTGCCGCTGAATTGTTTGCTATTTCCCTCTTTCATCCGAACGTCCAGCAAAGATGCCAGCCTGCCTCCTGAACTCGCAGGTATATCCCCTTTGAAGAGTTTGACATCCTTAATGGCATCGTTGTTAAAGACAGAAAAGAATCCCATCAGGTGACTGGCATTGTACACCGTGGATTCATCGAGCAGAATCAGGTTCTGGTCACGCCCTCCTCCCCTGACACTGAATCCTGATGAACCTTCACTGGTTACCTGGACACCGGGAAGCAACTGGATTGCCTTGATCACATCGATTTCACCCAGAAGAGCAGGGATTTTACGAATGGACTGAATGGGCAGCCTTGTACTTCCCGTCTCCAGCTCTGTAATATTCGTATTGTTTCGCTGAGACGAAATTGTAACCTCCTCCAGTTGCTGCAATAGCTCTTCCAGCTCCATATTCAGAACCATATCATCGCTGAGCACAATTGTTCTGGACACTGTGGCATACCCTACATAGGAATAGATCAGATTATACCTCCCCGGTTCCAGGGAAAGCGCATAGAAACCATATTCGTTGGTGCTGGTTCCAGTGCCAAGCTCTTCTATAATGACATTGGCTGCAATTAGTGCTTCACCTGTAGCAGCATCACGTACATACCCGCTAACAGTTGCTTTTCCGAAGCCCTCTGAAGAAATCAGCGAAATTACTACAAGCAGAAAGAAAAAAAATCTCCGCATAAAATGTAGCTAAAAA
>JAYEOJ010000259.1:1275-3406 GCA_034722835.1 Bacteroidota bacterium
TGACTCATGGCGTCAATAAAGGCTTCAACTGATGCAGTGACAATATCAGTAGAAGCAGAGAAACCATAATAGACTACATTTTTATGTTCTACCTGCATATGGACCTTCCCCATATCATCGCTTCCGCGTGTAATGGCCTGGATCAGGAATTCTTCAATTCTCACCTTCTTGTTCAGTATTTTCTTAACGGCACTGATGGATGCATCCACAGGCCCGTTGCCTTCAGATGTGGCGGTATGGCACTCTTCATTCCATACAATGGAAACCGTTGCCACCGGATGGGTGCCCTTCCCGCATAGTACCTGCAGGTTTGAAAGATGAAGATTTCGTTTGATATCCCGGCTGCTTGCACCCGCCAGCATCTTCAGATCTTCATCCACAATCTCTTTTTTGGAGTCGGCAAGTTTCACAAACTCCTCATAGATATTATCCAGCGTAGTCTTACTGAATGTATACCCCAGTTTTCCCAGCCTGTGCTTCAAGGCTGCCCTTCCGCTTCTTGCTGTAAGCAAAATGGATGATTCGTTGATCCCAACCGATTTCGGGTTGATAATCTCATAATTCTCCCTCTTTTTCAATACACCATCCTGGTGAATTCCTGAGGAGTGGGCAAAGGCATTTCTTCCAACAATGGCCTTGTTGGGCTGGACGGGCATGCGCATCAGCGTGGATACCAGTCTGCTGGTCCGGTAGATCTTCCTGGGATTGATGTTGGATGTCAGATTCAGGTGTTTGCGGCTTTTCATGATCATGGCAATCTCTTCCAGGGAAGTATTACCGGCCCGTTCTCCGATTCCATTTACAGTTACTTCAACCTGTCGTGCTCCATTAATCACACCACTCATTGTATTGGCTGTGGCCATGCCCAGATCATTGTGGCAGTGGGTGGAAAGGATGGCCTTTTCAATATTGTTTACGTGATCAACCAGGTATTTAATTTTCTTTCCATACTCATCCGGAAGTGTGTACCCGGTCGTATCCGGAATATTGATGACTGTGGCTCCTGCATCTATCATTGCTTCCACTACCTGAGCCAGGTACTTGTTATCTGACCGTCCTGCATCTTCCGCATAGAATTCAACATCTTCCACAAATGATTTCGCATACCTGACAGCTTCAGCGCCCCTTTTAATTATCTCTTCGGGATTGCTGTTCAGCTTATGATAAATATGGTAGTAAGAGGTGCCTATTCCCGTATGAATTCTGGGACGTTTGGCAAATTTCAGGGATTCTGCAGCTACTTCTATATCCTTCTTAACAGCGCGGGTCAGTGCACAGATCACAGGTTCTGTAACAGCTTTGGATATTTCGATCACCGAGTTGAAGTCACCCGGACTTGAAATAGGAAATCCTGCTTCGATCACATCAACGCCAAGTTCCTCCAGTGCCTTGGCTACCTCAATTTTTTCAATGGTATTCAATTGACATCCGGGAACCTGTTCTCCGTCCCTTAATGTGGTATCGAAGATGTAAACACGATCTTTTGCCATGACTTTGCAGTTTTACAGTTAGCATTATTGAACAACAAAAGAAGTAAAATAAATGCTAAAACATGCTATCCAACATGGTAATAATTCAAGGAAAAGTATCAGGCAAAGTCTTTTTTAAGCTCATCAATCCAGGCCGCTACCCGCTGTTTATTCATAGAACCCTGGTTTTCATAGTCTATAGCCAAACCTACAAACTGATCTTTTCGTACTGCCCTGGAGCTCTCGAACTCATACCCTTCCGTTGAGGTATAGCCTACCAGAACGCCTCCCCGTGCTTCCAGGATCTCTGCCATGATCCCCACCCCATCCAGGAAGTTTTCAGCATATCCTTTCTGATCTCCCAATCCGAAAAGCGCTATTTTTTTATTTTTCAGATCCATTTCTTCCAGCGCAGGAACAAATTCATCCCAGTAATTGGGAAGTTCACCATCAAACCAGGTAGGAACACCCATAATAATCTGGTCAAAGGAGAGAAAGATGTCTTCAGTAATCTCTTCAGCATTAAGCATTTCAATGGCAGGATCATTGAAGCCTTCCTGAATTTGAGTTGCTATTTTTCCGGTTTTCTTGGGATTGAAACTGTATATAATGGCGGTTTTATTCATTGCTCAGAATTAGTAGTTCAACAATTCAGTGGCAGC
>JAYEOJ010000260.1:0-3395 GCA_034722835.1 Bacteroidota bacterium
GAATCCGGGAACCTGAAGGCCCTGGGCGAGGATGTGACCAATGTGCGGGTCGATGGCAGGGAGTTCTTTGGAAAGGATCCAAAGGTGGCTACAAAGAACCTTCCGGCAGAAGCCATAAAAAAGGTACAGGTTTACGACAAGAAATCGGATGAAGCGGAATTTACCGGGGTGGACGACGGGGTGCGGGAAAGAACCATCAACCTGATGCTGAACGAAGATCACAAAAAGGGCTACTTTGGAAACCTGAGCGCTGGCTATGGTACACAGAACCGCTACAGCACAGAGGGAAAAATCTACCGTTTCTCAGAAAATCTCCAGAGTGCCATACTGGGTATGGGCAATAACATCAATGATTTCGGATACAGCGATAAAAGGGGTATGCAGTGGGGCGAGCAGATAAAGGGAGAGAACAGCTCCCTGGCCGGAGGCCTCAACCTGAGTTACAATACAGAAGGATCGAACCGCTATTTCATTTCTTACCTGGGCAGCAGCAACAAGAAAGAACTTGAGGAGACCATCGGTACACAGAATTTCCTGCAGGAAGGATCCTACTACCAGCAGTCCGGGGTCAAGGAAGAAGAAAGGGACACTCCCCATAAGGTGAATCTGGGGATCCGGCATAAATTCAGCGAGCAGCACAACCTGATCATTGACGGGGACCTGCGCATCTCCTCCCTTGATCTCAACAGCAAGAATCTGACTAATTCGGGATTTGAAGATTCATTGATCAATACCCTCAGCAATATCACTGATAGTGAATCGGGGCTTCTTGACTTCAGCGCCAGCGGCTCCTATGTGGCTAAATCAAAGCAGGGAAAAACCCAGTTCAAACTGGAAGCCGATGGCTACTACTTTGAAGATAACTCCATGCTAAACTGGCAGGACTCCATCACCCTTTATGGTCCCGACAGTCTGAACCTCTATGTACAATTTAGAGATGATAAGAACGACCGGGCCGGACTCCTGTTGAGTCCCAGTGTAATGCACAGGATTAAGCAATTCTGGTACATCGCAACAGGATTGGAACTGGGAAGTCATACACAAAGTCTTAACCGGGAGCAGCAAATCGAAAGAGAAGGCCTGGTAAGCCTGGACACCGTCTTCCCTTCCTTTTCAACCCATCAGAAGTCTGTTGGTCCCACCCTCTCCCTGAACCGAAGCTCAGACCGTTCCCAGATCGAATTCAGCCTGAAAGGGATCTGGAATCAGTTCGACAAGGTGCTGGCAGGTGGCAGTGTGGATAAACCGACCTATTTCTTTTTTCAGCCCGGATTCAACTACGAATTCCGTTACCGGACCGGACGCCGTGTGAATCTAAACTATTCCACCGAGGTTAACCTTCCCTCGGTTACCCAGCTTTACCCGGTACCCAACACCCTTAACCTGCTATCCATTATACAGGGGAACCTGGAACTGGATCCAGAATACATGCACAAGCTGCGTGCTTCCTGGTGGTACTTCGACCAGTTCTCCTTTACCTCCATCTTTGCCTTGCTGGGCGGAGAATATACCAAGGACAAAATCGGATGGTCACAGAGTACCAATGAAGAGCTGATTACCATTATGTCCCCCATAAACACCACCGGGCAGAGCTCCATCTACTCCTACATCTCCTTTTCCACCCCCATCCGGAAACTGGGAATGAAGATTAGCCTGACCTCACACGAGAACTGGAGCAGGGGAATGGGCATCGTTAATGAAGTGGACAACACGCAAACAAATTTCACCCATGCCTTCAGGCTAAGACTGGAAAACAGGAAGAAACAAAAGTGGGATGTGGCAGTGGGGAGCAACCTGGCTATTACCGATGCCAAATACTCTATTTCCTCCATGAATACGGTCTATTACAATACGACACTCTTTACGGACCTCAGTTTTACTCCGGGGGAGAAGTGGAGCTTCGAGGCAGAAGCCAATGTGGTAAATTACAATGCTGAGAACCTGGATGAAAGCGTAAGCATCCCTTTGCTGACTGCAGGCATCAGCTACTATTTCCTCCGGGGTGAACGGGCCACCCTCAGCCTGCGTGGATATGACCTGCTGAACAGGCAGCAGGGCTTTCAACATATTTCCCAGGGCAATTACCTGATGCAACGGGAATGGAACACCATTGGCCGCTATGTGATGCTGGAATTCAAAATGCGTATCGGACGCTAATAAGAAACTCTATGCGGAAGAATGAAAGATATGCCATCCTGGTCCTGCTGATTTCGGCCCTTCTGGTATCGGTTCTGTTTAACATTCACACCTTTCTCTGGGTTCTGGAGTACGGCCTTAATGACGAGGTAAAACCAAGGGTGACCTACCAGATGTTCAATTTTATCATTGAGTTCGTGGTATTTTTCCTGGCGGGACTCTTGAATTATTCCTGGATTGAATCCCTGATTGGCCGCTTCTCCATCCAACAGTTCAGGATCCCTTTTGTGGCCCTGTGCAACCTGCTGGTATATTTCATACTGATCCCGGCAGGTAAACTATTTCATACCTGGTATTTCCTGGACCGATACGAGAATAAGGAGGTTGAATTTGAAATTCAACATTTCCTGGCCATCAATATTTCGGTCTTTCTCCTGGCCATCGTGGTGGCAAGCTTGCTGCTGCTTATGAAAAAAATGAAGATCACCCAGGGGGAAAACCTTCGATTGATGGAAGAGAAATCCAGGGCGGAACTGAGTGCGCTGAAGGAACAGATCAGTCCTCACTTCTTTTTCAATACCCTGAGTACACTAAATACCATCGTGCGGAATGAAAAAAAGGAAGTGGGCCTGGAGTTTATCGGAGAGATTTCCAAAACCTACCAGTATACCCTGGCCACCAAAGAGGACCTGGTTTCCCTGAAAGAGGAGCTGGCATTCATCGATTCCTATAACTTCCTGCTGAAAAAACGCTTCGGGGAGAAACTTACTTTCCAGGTGGAGATCCCTGATGAACTCCTGGACTCACGGATTCCGCCCATGTCGCTGCAGCTCCTGGTAGAGAATGCCATCCAGCACAATGTAATCACCAGAGAAAAACCCCTTCATATCCGGATTTTTACGGAAGGTGCGTTTATATGCGTGGAAAACAAGTTGCAGGAAAAGGAATCGGGAGTGGAGAGCTTTGGGATCGGCTTGAAGAATCTGAATAACCGTTACCACCTGCTTTCAGAAAAAGATATTATTATTACAAAGGATAATCAGATATTCGGGGTAAAACTACCCCTTTTATAAGATGAAAGTACTAATCCTGGAAGATGAAACAGGTGCAGCACAGAACTTGCTGGATCTCCTGAAGGAGGTGGATCCTCTTGTGGAGGTTCTGGCAGTCCTGGAGTCGGTCAGTGAGACTGTGCAATGGTTGAAAAGTCAAACCGCCCCGGAGCTGGGCTTTTTTGATATCCGCCTGGCAGATGGGAA
>JAYEOJ010000261.1:0-3389 GCA_034722835.1 Bacteroidota bacterium
AGGAATGATATTGGCTATCTTAAAGAATGACGATTGCATGATGGTATTGGTCCGGTTACCCAGCCCCAACTCCTGTGCCAGTTTAGTGGCATTGATGATGTAGAAATTGATCTTATGATCGGCCATCTGCTTCTTCACTTTGTTGGGAAGGTGCTTAATGGTATCTTCTTCACTCCAGATGGAGTTCAGCAGGAAGGTTCCCCCGTCTTTTATTCCCCTGAGCATGTCATACTTCTCCAGGTAGGAAGGAACGTGGCAGGCTACAAAATCAGGTTTAACCACCAGGTAGGGAGAACGAATGGGAGTGTCACCAAAGCGAAGGTGCGATGTGGTAATACCACCCGATTTTTTCGAGTCATAGGCAAAATAGGCCTGACAATATTTGTCGGTCGATTCACCGATAATCATAATGGAGTTCTTATTGGCACCTACGGTACCGTCGGAACCCAATCCGTAAAATTTACCCTCAAAGGTTGTGTCGTCGCCCAGAGAAATCTCAGGAAGCAGCGGAAGGGATGTAAATGTAACATCATCCACAATACCCACAGTAAATCCATTCTTGGGCTCAGCCATCTTCAGGTTGTCAAAGACAGAAATCATCATGGCAGGAGTGGTATCCTTGGAGGAGAGTCCGTAACGACCTCCAACAATAACAGGAGCATTCTCTTGTCCGTAGAAAAGGTTTTGAATATCCAGGTAAAGAGGCTCTCCATTAGCTCCCAGCTCCTTTGTACGGTCAAGCACAGAGATGCGCTTCACCGATTTGGGAAGTACATCCATAAAGTACTTGGCTGAGAAGGGCCTGTAGAGGTGAACAACAAGAAGACCTACTTTTTCACCTTTGGCGTTCAGATGGTCAACTACCTCTTTCAGGGTCTCGGTAATGGAACCCATGGCAATTACGATATTCTCTGCATCTTCGGCGCCGTAATAAGTAAATGGCTTATACTCACGCCCGGTAAGTTTGCTGATCTCTTTCATATAGGCAGCCACCTCATCGGGAATCGGATCGTAAAACTTGTTGATAGCTTCACGTGTTTGGAAGTAGATATCGGGATTCTGAGCCAGTCCGCGGGTTACGGGATGTTCAGGATTCAGTGCATTGTCCCTGAAAGCTTTCAGTGCATCCATATCCACTAACTTGGCCAGCGCATCCTGATCGGGTGCTTCAACCTTCTGGATCTCATGGGAAGTACGGAATCCGTCAAAGAAATGAAGAAAAGGAACCCTTGTTTTGATTGAAGTCAGGTGGGCTACAGCAGCCAGGTCCAATACTTCCTGGACAGATCCGGTGGCCAGCATGGCAAAACCTGTCTGGCGTGTGGACATGACATCACTGTGGTCTCCAAAAATGGAGAGTGCCTGCGCTGCCAGGCTCCTTGCTGAAACGTGGAATACCCCGGGGAGCAGTTCCCCTGAAATCTTGTACATGTTCGGGATCATCAAAAGGAGTCCCTGGGATGCAGTAAAAGTGGAAGTGAGGGCACCACTCTGCAGTGATCCGTGTACAGCACCGGAAGCACCTGCCTCCGATTGCATCTCTGCTACTTTCACAGTCTCACCGAAAATGTTCTTTCTGCCATTAGCCGACCACTCGTCCACATGCTCTGCCATGTTGGAGGAAGGAGTGATAGGATAGATGGCAGCCACCTCACTGAACATGTAGGCAACATGCGCTGCTGCATAATTACCATCACATGTCATGAAATTCTTCTTATTTGCCATGTTATTTTTACTTAAGTATTTAAATTACAATTAGTTAACTATTTTAATTGAAGTCACCCAAAATTAGTAAAATAGGCTTAATTTTAAGTAGAACTTCGTAATATAAAATCATTTCAAATAACCCCTGAACCAGGGGCCCTTAAAGCAAAAAAGTGACGGTAAACACCGTCACTTTTTTTTATTCTTCCCGGCCGGATCAACCGCTGTTCATGGAAATCAGAAACTCCTCGTTGGTGGCCGTTTTAACCAGGCGGTCACGGAGAAATTGCATGGACTCTACCGAATTCATATCGGAGAGGTAATTTCGGAGAATCCAGATCTTATCAAGCATGGGCTTATCCAGAAGCAGGTCTTCGCGACGGGTACTGGACGGATTAACATCCACAGATGGGTATACCCGCTTGTTGGAGAGTTTCCTGTCGAGCTGCAGTTCCATGTTACCGGTTCCCTTAAACTCTTCAAAAATCACTTCATCCATTTTGGATCCGGTTTCGGTAAGAGCCGTGGCCAGAATGGTCAGGGAGCCCCCGTCCTCTATGTTCCTGGCTGCACCAAAGAAACGTTTCGGTTTATGCAGGGCGTTGGCATCCACACCACCGGAAAGCACCTTGCCGGATGCAGGGGAGATGGTATTGTAGGCCCTTGCAAGACGTGTAATGGAATCCAGCAGGATCACCACATCATGACCACACTCGACCATACGCTTGGCCTTTTCCAGAACAATATTGGCAATCCTGACATGCCGCTCAGCGGGTTCATCAAAGGTGGATGATATCACTTCGGCATTTACGTTCCTTGCCATATCGGTGACCTCTTCCGGACGTTCATCGATCAGCAACACAATCATATATACTTCAGGATGGTTGGCTGCAATGGCATTGGCAATATCTTTCAGAAGAACAGTTTTACCGGTCTTAGGTTGTGCAACTATCAAACCACGCTGTCCCTTCCCGATGGGAGCGAACATATCCACCACCCTTACGGAGAGGTTATGTTGTCCGTTCCCCACCAGGGTAAACTTCTCTTCAGGGAAGAGGGGGGTCAGGTAGTCAAAAGGCACACGGTCTCGTATGAAATCGGGACTGCGTCCATTAATGGATTCCACCTTGATGAGCGGGAAGTACTTCTCTCCCTCCTTGGGCGGACGAATGGTTCCTGTAACATTATCACCCGTTTTCAGGCCGAAGAGTTTGATCTGGCTCTGGGAGACATAAATATCATCGGGAGAGTTCAGGTAGTTGTAGTCAGACGAACGGAGGAATCCATAGCCATCTGGCATAATCTCAAGCACACCCGAATTGGTGATCAGACCCTCAAAATCATATTTGTCCACCTCACGGCGCTCCTGGGGCCTCTTCTGCTGGCGCTGGTCGCCCCGGTCGCCACGGTCTCTTTGATCGTTGCGATCTCCACGTTCCCGTTGATCGTTGCGATCTCCACGTTCCCGTTGATCGTTCCGGTCAGTACGTTCCCCGCGGTCGCGGAATTCGCGGCGGCCACCTTCCTTTTTAAAGGACTTTTCTTCCTTGACAGGTGCAGGACGCTCACTCTTTTCTTTCTGTGATTCAGATACAAGGGGTACACTATCAACAGCGCTGGATTTCCTTGTTTTAGGGCTCACCTCAGGCTCCTGTTTCTTTTCTTTTTTTGGCCTTCCAGGCCTC
>JAYEOJ010000262.1:0-3384 GCA_034722835.1 Bacteroidota bacterium
GAACAACACCATCACACTGGTAGATAAGAAGGCCATCCCTGCAGTTTCCTTTTTTCCTGCCCGCTCCCCTGAGTTCCAGATTCTCAATGGTCAGAAACTGGCAACTGTCCGCTTTCAATGCTTCAAGAGCTTCTCCAGCTACAACTCCCCTTCCTTCTCCATACGAGGCGACTATCAGCCGCGAAGAAGGAATTCCTGAATCTTCAGCCGACAACATTAATGTTCCAGTGAAAGTCTCTCCACCCTGGAACAAGATCCTGTCTCCAGGTTCAAAATCCTGTTCATTAACCCTGTCGATACTTTGCCATGCCTTTCGCGGAGACAGGCCTGAGTCTGAATCATCCCCATTTACACTGACAAAATAGGAAGTCCCGGGGCCGGTCTCTTCACAGGATGTGATCCACAGGCATACCAGAAGGAGTAATAGTATTGGAATTGCATTCTTAGTCATCGTTTCTGCAAGTGTAGATTCCTAATGGGCTTCCAGATTCTTTTTCCTCAGGAGGGCCTCCAGATAATAATAGTCCGCATAATTCAGGGGAACATCCACCTCCACATCAAAGGGTTTGGCCCCCACCGAATGTCCGAGGATAAAGCCGTAGTTCTCACCGGGTGCTGAGGCATAGGTAGTTCCCAGATTCTCCATAATCTTATCTGCCTTCTCTTTGTAGAAAGCTCCCTTTTCAGAATATTTACATAATTCATACAGGGCCGAGGCCATAATAGCTGCAGCTGACACATCGCGGGGTTCATTTGGAATGCCAGGTGCATCAAAATCCCAGTAAGGAACCAGGTCCTCGGGCAGATTGGGATGTTCCAGAAGGAAGTTAGCAATATTTTCAGCCTGTTTCAGAAAAGTCAGATGATCAGTCAGACGGTAGCTTACGGTGTAACCATAGAGTCCCCAGGCCTGTCCCCTCGACCAGGCACTTTCGTCGGCATAGCCCTGGTGGGTAACCATATGTCTGACCTCGCCGCTAATGGTATCGTAGTCGACCACATGGATGGAACTGTTATCCGACCTGAAATGATTCTCCAGTGTAGTGACAGCATGCCTGAAGGCAATGTCGTGGTAGACCGGATCGCCGGTCTGCTCTGATGCCCAGAACAGCAGCTCCAGATTCATCATATTATCTATAATTACCGGGCATTGCCATTTTTCCCGGTTAAAGTCCCAGGACCGGATGCATCCCACATTAGCATAATAGCGGGCAATAAGGGTCCTGGCCGACTGCACCAGCACGGGGATATAGCTTTCATCACCGGTGAGGCGCAAAGCATTACCATAGCTGCAAAACATTCTGAATCCCACATCATGGTTGGATCCATTGTACTGCTGATCTTCCAATATGTCGGTGTACTTGATTGCCTTTTCCTTCCATTCCGATTCCCCGGTCAGCTCATGCATTAACCACAAAACTCCCGGGTAGAAGCCACTGGTCCAGTCTCCCGCAGGTACTACGGAAAGCGATCCATCTTTGTCGATTGTACGTGGTATCACTCTGGGCTGGCCATTCTCCGTGGTGGGATCCTCAGCCTGAACCTTAAGTACGTTTTCATCCAACAAGCGCAGCTGTGACGCAATATTATCCAGAGTGATCTCTTCAGTCTGTTCGGCAGGAGTGCTGCAGGAGACAAGGGCAAGCAATACGGCCAACAATGGAATTACAGGGTGTTGTTTCATTTTGAGGGCATGAATTTGAATGCTCAAGATATAAATATCTGCCTGAATCGTTAAAGAATTATTATTTAAATATATTTGATTGCATAAACTATGAATATGCGAAATCTCATTCTGCTTGTGGCCTTCATGGCCAGCCTCACATTCTCCTGTATGCCTGATCAAGAAAGCACTATGCAAAAGGAGGATTGGAAAGCCATTCTGGAAAAAGATCTGCACCTGCTTGGACACCGAAACTGGATCCTGGTGGTAGATAAAGCCTTCCCGGAGCAATCTTCACCAGGTATGAAATACCTCTATGTGGATGAGGATCTCCTGCCTACCCTTTCCTATGTACTTGAACAGGTGGAAGCCAGTTCGCACGTAAGGCCCATTATATACAGAGATAAAGAACTTAACTATATCTCCAACGACCAGGTTCCGGGTATTGATGCATTTCGGACGCAAAGCAATTCAGCTTTGGAGGGTAAGATTGTGAATACCATCCTGCACGACGAAGTTTTTCAGATGCTTGACAAGAGCTCATCACTTTTTCGAACACTGGTGATCAAAACCAACTGTACCCTTCCTTACACCTCCGTTTTTCTGCAACTGGATTGTGCCTACTGGGGTCCTGAAAACGAAAAGATTCTCCGCGACCAGATCTCACAGGATAAACCTGCAATCAATAATTAAGATGAACATCCTTGTAAAATCCCTTATGCTGCCTCTCCTGTATTTGACACTCACGTCATGCAGTTCCAATAAGACAAAAGAGAGCAGACCCAATGTCCTTTTTATCCTGGCCGACGATTTTGGCAATCATGATCTGGGTGTGACAGGGAGCACATATTATGAAACACCTAATATGGACCGGATTGCCAGGGAGGGAATGATCTTTACCAACGGCTATGCCACATGCCAGGTATGTAGCCCATCCCGCGCTAGCATCATGTCCGGAAGGTTTCCTGCCCGGCATGGAATTACCGACTGGATAGGTGCCCCGGAGGGAGAAGCATGGCGTCGGGCAGGAAGGCATACCAAACTGCTTCCGCCTGAATATGTGCATGCATTACCACATGTCTATACCACTTTGCCCGAAGCAATGAAAGAGGCCGGCTATCTTACTTTTTTTGCAGGCAAATGGCATCTTGGAACTAAGGGTTCCTGGCCTGAAGACCATGGATTCGATATCAACAAAGGTGGATGGGATGTGGGAAGTCCCAGGGGCGGTTATTTTGCCCCATGGGAGAATCCCAATCTGGAGAGTGGACCAGATGGAGAAAACCTATCCATGCGGCTGGCAAATGAGACTGTAAATTTCATAAGAGAAAATAAGGATACAAGCTTCTTTGCCTTTTTATCTTTTTACGCTGTTCACGGTCCCATTCAAACCACACAGGATAAATGGGAGAAATACAGACAGAAAGCCGAAGAACAGGGAATTGAAGAATCGGGTTTTGAAATGGGACATTTTCTTCCCATCAGGCAGGTGCAGGATAATCCCGTGTATGCAGGGCTGGTTGAAGCTATGGACGATGCTGTGGGTGAAGTATTAAAGGCACTGGATGAAATGGGACTTGCTGACAATACCATAGTGGTGTTCACTTCCGACAATGGAGGAGTTGCCGCCGGGGATGCCTTCGCCACTTCGAACCTGCCACTCAGAGCAGGCAAAGGATATCAATTCGAAGGTGGAATTCGTGAGCCCTACTTCATCAAGG
>JAYEOJ010000263.1:0-3379 GCA_034722835.1 Bacteroidota bacterium
CAGGGTGCCGGGCATGGAACAATTCAGATGATGGTTTTGATATCAGCAGCACAAAACAACTGGATGTTCATAATTGCTGGTCCTGGAACAACGGATACCTGGAGGGCGATGCCACCGGATTTAAACTATGCCTGAGCCATGTTCAGACTGCTTCAAAACGAAGAGTTTACAAGTGCATAGCCGCCTACAACACACGATCTGGTTTTGTTGATTTGAATCTTAACTATACCATCGGACCCTTCATGGAATATTTTAACAATACGGTATATAAATGCGAACGCGGGTTTGCCAGTGGTAAGGGAGTCTTTGATTGCAATCTCCATCCAGCTTCAGTGGTCTATAGAAACAATCTTGTCTATGATTATTCGGGAACCAATCCAGCCGCCTTTATGGCCTGTGATTACGGTTATCCAAGCTATGTGATTCAGGATCATAATACCTGGGTTCAGACAGGCGAGTACTGGCATACAAGAGATAACTCAGCCTATCATGTTACGAATGATGATTTTATCAGTCTTGACTCCTCACAGTTAAGATGGCCCAGAAAAGCAGATGGCTCTCTGCCGGATATAAGCTTCCTGAGCTTAAGGGAAAACAGTGATCTGGTCGACAGGGGATTGGATGTTGGTCTGGCCTACAAAGGAGAGGCTCCCGATCTTGGTGCCCTGGAATACGGTACCCTGTCCGTTAAAATCATTTCCCCGGAAGAAAAAAAAAGATACACCATTGGTGATAAGATCATAATTCAGGCGAGAGCAGAAGACAAATATCACGAGGTCAGTGAAGTGAATTTTCATATCCAGAATGTGGGAAGGAAGCTTCTGGGTCAGGGTGAACAGGTTGCACCTTCAATATGGGAATATGAGTGGGAAAGCGACACCATGGGCTACCATGGTCTGGTTGTCAGGGCAAAGAATACAGAGGACGAATCGGCCATTTCCTCGCTGGTGAATGTGCTGATTTACCCTTACAAAGATCACGGAGATGACAGTTTTTGTCAGATCATCCCGAATCCGAACAACGGTGTATTTATTTTACAACTGGAAGAGCCTGTGAATACGACAAGTAAGATTCATATTGTTTCCATGGAGGGGAAACTACAGGCCATTGAAACCCTGTCACCCAATGAGATCATAAAAGTCTTCGATCTTCACCAGCTGGAGACCGGAGCCTATGGAATTGTCTGGCAAAGTGAGAACGGTTACAAACCGTGTGACCTGCTTAGTATAATCAAGAACTAAGAAAAGAGAAACTGAATTCTTAATTGGATTCCTGGTTGGATTCCTGTAATACTGTTAAAAGTACCTCAGTGAATTTTTCGGCTCCGCGTACATTCAAATGGGAATTGCCGATCCAGTCCTTTTCCGAATCGAAAATGCTGCAAAAATCCCTGGAATTATAATTATACAGTTTTGCCTGGTGTCCGTTGCTGTGCATAATGACATGCAAGCCAGCCGGGCTCAGGTTCTGGGTCATCCTGTACCCCGGCATCTCTATCAGGATCAGTTCTATGTCATGCTCCCTGCATACAATGATCATCTCTCCTATCCAGAATGAATTTTCAAACCTCTGGATATCAAGATATTGTTCCACGTAACTCGTGTAATCGGTAACGGTTTTCTCGAATTTTACCTGTCCGTATGACAATATGGCCTCCCTGTGGGTTTTGCTCATGAGCTTTTTCAGGAATTCGAATCCAAGCCATTTAAACTTCAGTATGGGAACATCATTCAGACTATATTTGTGATCCTCCATGGTAACTTCCACAATGGGTTGAATCTCCTCGTCATCAAAGGTATCCACCATGGAGGAGTTGAGTCCGAGAATCAGACTTTCGGGTTTGACCGAACAGGTCTTCAGGTACTCTTCAAGCTGAATTATGTTTGTTCTTATGGAAGCGCCGCCTATTGCAAAATTATAAGACTTGATCCCCCTGGATGTGAGCAGTTCAGTATCCACTCCATCCAGTACCGTACTGGCACCAAATACCACCAGGTCCAGATCAAGGCCATTAAACTGACTGGACTCCACTCGCTTCTTAAAGTCACTGTCAGTCTTGGCAATCACAGTCATGTATGCGACGTTTACCAGGACAAAGAAGACCACGAAGAAAGCAATAAAATATATCGATCTGACAAATATGTTATTCATGATCAGAACTGAGCATAGATGAATTGCTGAACTTTACTACCCAAAACGAAAAGCATGGTAAGCATGGCTGAGTAAACCGTCCATCGGAGAAAAATCTGTTTCCGGCTGGAGCCCGACCACAGTTTATTCAACTTTTCATAGGTCCCATTTAAATCCTCCTCGATAAACTCAATGAGGAAGAATAAGAGGATAAGAACAATAGCCGACATCGGTATTTCATTGAATATCCCTGTTATTGTCAGGACATTACCTGTTACAGCCTCATTACCGGACAAGAGAATGGAAAAATAGGTTTTCGTTGAAAGTAGATCAGGGGAAAAGAAGAACACCAGTGAAATGCTGTAAAATGCATAGGTACAAATTCGTCCTATCCATTTACTCATACCACCGGGAAATCTGGAGAATACGCGGTATCTCCATTTCCTGGTAAAGAATTCATAATTGATTGCCAGGGCCTGCAGCAGGCCCAGCAACATGAAATTCCATCCTGCTCCGTGCCAGATTCCAAAAAGCACCCAGGTAATGAAAACCGCGTACATGGAAGCATACACCCCCCATTTTCTTCGCTTAAAAACAGTCTGTCTGAAGATGTAATCCCCAAACCAGGCCGAAAGGGAAATATGAAAGCGCTTCCAGAAATTGGTCATGTTCTCGGAAAAGAATGGCCGGTTGAAATTGGGAAGCAGGTTGATCCCGAACATCCTGGCAAATCCAATGGCTATATCTGTGTATCCGGAGAAATCAAAATAGAGGTATATCGGTAACAGGAATGTTGTTAAACCCAAAGAAAAACCGGTGGCGGAATCCAGGCCGGAAAAACTATCTGTAATAAAGGGAGCCAGTTGATTTGCAATGGCAACCTTTTTGAAGAATCCAAATAGGGCAATTCTTATTCCAACGATCACATCCTGATCATTATAAACCCCCTTCTCCTTAAGTTGCGGCAGAAAATGATTGGAACGTTCAATGGGGCCTGAGAGGAATTTTGGGAAGAATGTAAGATAAAGCAAGAATGGCATGAATTGCTTTTCAGGCTTTTCCCAACCCATTTTTATATTGATCAGATAACCCAGCCCCTGCAAGGTAAAATAGGATATCCCGATGGGTACCAGTATTTCTGAAATACGCGAAACGACAATGTCCTCGCTGAAAAGCTGGAAAAGAGGATCAATGGCAAAAGTCGCATATCTCAACAGTACAAGCTGGGATATATTGATCAGGATCCCCA
>JAYEOJ010000264.1:0-3377 GCA_034722835.1 Bacteroidota bacterium
CCACAGTATTGTGGCTGATTTCTTCCTGAAAAAGAAAAGAAAATTCAGCGATCTGGACCAGTTTCCCAGAAACGCATAAGAACAGAAATGATGGACAGTTATAAGAAATATATACCGGACGAAGTAGGCAATCTTCCCCTGATGTTAAAAAATAGTGCAAAGCTCTTTGCCTCCCGTCCTTCGCTGACGAGCGTGGGTGGAACCGAATACAACTATGAGGAGCTTGACAGGGCTACCCAGCATGTGGCAGTGATGCTAAAGAGTGCCGGAGTTGGTAAGGGCGATAATGTGGCTATCCTGGCCGAGAATAGTCCTCACTGGGGCATCTCTTACTTTGGCACCCTTATCTGCGGAGCCACTGCTGTACCAATACTTCCCGATTTCAGGGCTGTGGAGGTTCGAAGCATCCTGGAGCACTCTTCTGTAAAGACTGTTTTTATCTCCGGCTTACTGATATCCAGACTGAACGAGGGACTGCCTCCCACTGTCGAGATGGTGATTAATACGGATGATTTCCAGCTCCTGGACATCGTCGACGGAGTGGTTTCAGAGCCTGCCGGAATACCGGGTGCACTGAGCAAACTCAATGAGGAAGCGAAAATAGCACTGGGTGACAAAGGATTTTATGAAGCCGACGGTGAGGAACTGGCTTCCATTATCTACACCTCCGGTACCACTGGTCGCTCAAAGGGAGTAATGCTGACCCATACCAACCTCCTGAGCAATGCAGTGCAATCAGGTACCGTGCATAAGGTGATTCCCGAAGACCGCTGGTTATCGGTACTTCCCCTGGCACACGTCTATGAGTTTACCATCGGGATGTTGGTTACCCTGCTCAATGGCGCCATGGTTCAGTATATCGACCGCGCACCTACTGCGGCCTACCTGGGACCTGTGCTTCAGAAGCTCAAGCCTACCACCATGCTTACTGTTCCACTGATTATTGAAAAGATATACAGGGCCACCATTAAGCCCAAGCTTACCAAATCGGCCCCCATGCGCCTCCTGATGAAATTTGGCCCCACACGAAAATTGCTCTCCAAAGCAGCTGCCGGTAAACTGATGAAATTCTTTGGCGGACAAATACGCTTTTTCGGAGTGGGAGGTGCCCCCCTTGCACCGGATGTGGAGAAGTTCCTGCTGGAAGGTGGCTTTCCATATGCCATTGGCTATGGACTTACCGAAACCTCACCCATGCTGGCAGGTTTCAATCCAAGCAATGCAGTCTTCCACTCTGTGGGGAAGGTGATGGAAGGGGTGACTCTTCGAATTGACAATCCTGATCCCGTAAGCAAGGAAGGTGAGATAGTGGCCAGAGGTTCCAACATCATGAAGGGCTACTACAAGGATGAAGAGAAGACCCGTGAAGTATTTACCGATGATGGCTATTTCCGTACGGGCGATCTGGGAATTATTGACGAGAAAGGCATCATCTATATTAAGGGACGATCCAAAAACATGATCCTGGGGCCCAATGGCGAAAATATCTATCCCGAAGAGATCGAGGCGGTAATCAACAGCAGGGCAAATGTAAGTGAATCGCTGGTAATGGAGTATAAGGGAAAACTAACTGCCAGGGTACATCTGAAGATGGAGCTATTTGAAGAGCAACTCCAGCACCTGAAAGAGAATGCGACTGAATATAAGAAACAACTTCAGGAGAAAGCCGATGAAGCGCTGGAAGAGCTAATGGTCCATGTGAACCAGCATGTGGCCCGTAATTCAAAGCTGCAAGAGATGATTCTGCAGGTTCAACCCTTCGAGAAAACGGCCACCCATAAAATCAAAAGGTTCCTTTACCAGCAGGTGGCAACTACCTAAACGTTGGAAAGCAGGTTATCCAGGTTCTCAAACCTGGTTTGATAATCCTCTATGGATCTGGCAATCAGATCCATGGCCTCTTCACGTCCGTATACATGAGTAATTTCCACATCGGCCGGATTGCCTGGAAGATCCTTGTAGGTTACAAAATAGTGCCTTAAGCGGTTGATCACTTTTGGTGGCAGGTCCGATACATCCCTGTAATCTTCATAGAGGGCATCGTTGTTCATGACGGCAATCAGCTTATCGTCGGCCTGATTATTGTCAATCATGCGGAAGCCCCCAATGGGTCGGGCCCTGACCAGTATATCACCATGGGATATCTGCTTTTCGGTCAGTACACAAATATCGACCGGGTCCGCATCACCCACTATCTTCTCATTGCCGGTCTTCTCCCGACTCAGATCTGCCACACGTTCACCACTATAAGTCTGTGGAATAAAGCCATAAAGGGCAGGCACCGAATTGGAATATTTCTGAGGACGATCTATTTTCAGGTAACCCGTAATCTTATCTACTTCATACTTCACTGTATCGGTGGGTACCATTTCGATAAAGCTCATAACCACCTCGGGTGCATCAGGCCCTATATCGACACCGTGCCAGGGATGACTTTTGTAACGTAGTCCCATCAGTTTGCCAATGGGGTCCATTAATTTGTTTGTCATATTCTAGGTTATTGGTTAACGATTAGGCTAACTAACTTATTAACTATTAACTTATTAACAGCGGCTTCAGCCGCTCTAACTCCATTACCCTACTCCCTTTGAGCAGGATATGGTAGCCTTCGGGATTCTCCTCCCTGAGCATGGCCTCCAGCTCACTCCTCCCCCTGAAAACGGATATGTGATCAGAAGGTTCACTCACCAGGTAAAACTGTGGTCCGGCCAGCAGGATCCTGTCCACCTCCAGGGTGGAGATCCAGCGAAGCAGCTCTCTGTGCTCCTGTTCCGAAGAATCGCCCAGCTCTGCCATATCCCCGAGTATCAACATGGTGGGAGATGTGGCATAGCTCAGTAAACTCCCAATGGCCTCCCGCATGCTGCTGGGATTGGCATTGTAGGAGTCCATCACCACCCTGTTCCGTTTTCCCTCAATCATCTGGGATCTCTGGTTTTCAGGCTGATATCCCGCTATGGCGGTCGCAATGCTGGCTGCAGGGATCCCAAAATGGAACCCGGTACCAGCAGCAAGCAGGATGTTCTGAAGGTTGTAGGCTCCCACCAGTTTGGTAGAAACGGAAAAGCGTTCATCTCCTATGAATAGCTCCACTTCCAGGAAGGGCGTCTGTCTAAGCAAGTTTACACGCACCTGCAGCTCTCCCCGGGGAGCAACGTCCAGGCACTCCACACCTGTCTCCTTTGCTTTTTCCAGTAAGACCTGATCCCCACCATCGACGATGGCTTTCCCTCCATGGGCAGCCAGGTAAGCATAGAGTTCACCCTTGGCATTCAGCACTCCCTGAAGGGAACCAAAGCCCTCCAGGTGCGCCTTCCCCACATTGGTAATGAGCCCCACATCCGGGGCTGCAATCCTGGCCAGTTCTGCAATCTCTC
>JAYEOJ010000265.1:0-3371 GCA_034722835.1 Bacteroidota bacterium
TCCATTACAGGTCAACAGATCAAAATCTCAGGTGAAAATATGGGAAAGGATCAGATAAAATTTCATCTTTACGGAGAAGAGGTAGAGCTGTCTGATGGAAATACAGTATCTATGACCATAAAATAAAATTTCAGATTCGATGTTAGGAGATATTCTGTTGATCAACGATATGCATAAAGAGGCTGCCCAGGCCATTTGTGAAAAGGTGATGGCCGACAGGGAGACCAAAGAGGAGCGCTACCGTTATGTGGTTGGAATATCGGGTGAATCAGGTTCTGGAAAATCTGAATTGGCCCATGCCCTGGGGTCCTGCCTGAAGCACCACCATATCCGGGTGAAGGTGATCCATACCGATAATTATTACAGGATCCAGCCGCTTTTAAGGGAAGAGTGGAGGCGGAACAAGGGCTTTGATCAGATTGGGATCACCGAGTATGACTGGGTCAAGATCAGGAAAACACTCCGGGATTTTAAAGAAGAGCAGGAGTGTATGATTCCCTGCATAGATCTGATCCCCGAACAGGTCGATAAACTGATCACGGACTTCAGCAAGGTAGACCTGCTGATCGTGGACGGACTCTATGCCATCAATGCCAAGGATATTGATATGCGGGTTTTCATTGACCTGACTTACCACGAAACCAAGATCAACCAGATCATCCGGATGAAAGAGGCCATGAGCGAATTCCGGCTGGGAATCCTGGAACGTGAACATCAGGCAGTGGTTTCCCTGAAACATCAGGCCGACCTGGTCGTGGATAAATCCTACCAGGTAGTGACCATGGATGAACATATCAGCAGCGATTAACACAATGGGATGAAGCTACCAGAGATCCTATATGTAGATGATGAAGTTATCAATCTGGAGTTGCTTCAGCTTACCTTTATGAGTGATTTCAAGGTGATTACTGCTGCATCTGCAAAGGAGGGATTGAACTTGCTGGAGCTGCATCCGGAGATTCATGTTGTTATCTCGGACCTGAAAATGCCTGAGATGAATGGACTGGATTTTATCAAGGTGGTCAAGCAGAACTTCAAAGAGAAAATCTGCATGTTACTTACGGGCTATATGGAATCGGAGGTGATGATGGAAGGTTTTAATAAAGAACTAATATTCAGGTATTTAATGAAACCCTGGAACAAGGATGAACTTAAAGAAACCATCCTGGAGGCCCTGAAGCGCTAACTTTTGGGAAGCATTATTTCAAAAACAACCAGATCATTCTCATTTCTGGCCTCGATCCATCCCTTATGTTCGCTTATTATCATGTAAGAGATTGCCATTCCGAGTCCTTTTCCTTTGTCCGCATCCTTAAGTGTAAAGAAGGGATCAAAGATTTTATTTAGATCCCCTTCCGGAATCAGAGGGCCGTTGTTGGAGAAGGTGATGCCAGTGACATCCGTATTGCCTCTTTTTGTCTCGGTGGCGGCAATATGTATGATTTTCTTTTTATCTACTGCTTTCTCCTCATGGGCACTGATGGCATTCAGAAGAATATGGATAAATACCTGCTGCATCTGTTCATCATAGCAGTGAATTGTCGTACCCTCCGGGATATCCTTTATGAGAGTAATATTGTAGGGGATCTTTCTCTCCACTGAAAGGAGCACGGAATAAAGCAGCTGGTTCAGTTCATGATCTTTTTTATCCATTTTACCCGGATTGGAGAAGAATTGCAGACTGGTAACAATATCTGTTACCCGCTGTACCCCTTCCAGGCTGTTTTCCATAATTTTATCCATCTGCAGGTAGAGTGCCTTTTTCTCTTTTGAAGGCCTCTTTTCCAGTTTTAAAAGCTCATTTTTCAGCGTGGCAGTGGCATGGATACCCCCTGAGATAAAGTTCATCGGGTTGTTTATTTCATGGGCGATACCGGTGGTCAGCGTACCCAGTGAGGCCATCTTCGCGGACTGGATTAATTCGTTCTGCTGCTGGAGCATCACCTGTTCATATTTGTAGTTTTTGGCAAAAACCAGACCCAGTGCCAGGTTCACAAATACGTAAATAATAACAGGGATGAGCATGTAGTAGAAGCGGTTCGCCAGTACAATGGGGATGATGCTTTCTGTTCCATCCTGCAATAGAACCATATAATGGGAGATAAACAGTGCCAGAAGGAAATAGAGCACCAGCGTAATAATCAATACAGTCCTCTCCCGGTGGGTATGAAGAATGAAATGTGGTAACAATGAAAGGGCTATGGGGACGTAGGGAAACCAGAAATAAAATTCATCGCTTGTTAAGCCTGCAAGAGGAGGGAGGATGAGCAGGACAAACGGGGTTACAGACAGCATCAGGAGTTTTGCCAGAGCAATGAGCCTGAACCTGATAAGCAGGAGGTTCACGATACCTAATAGGATCATTCCGTGATAACGATAGGAAACAGGAAGCAGCTCTTCTATCTGGATATGGAGCAGGACCACTATCAATGAAAAGAGTACAATACAGGAGTAGCTGAGGTAAACCAGGGATACAATTTCCCGCTCCTGGTTAAACCGGTACCCCAGTCCAAGTTTCTTTATGGATGGCATCTGCATTAACATAAAATTACTACAATTCATTAATAATCAATCAAACCAGCCGGAATGTTTGTCAGACTTTCTCCAATACAGCTGTGAATTTATCTCCCGATACGATACGATAATTTCATGAGCAATACATTGGTGGGATGTGCGTCCCACATGTCCATGAAGTCATCCCCAAAATGGAAATAGCCATAAGGATCATATCCCGAACGGGTCTGTGACCAGACCAGGTATAGGAAAGATCCGGGCCGGTATTCCCAGCGGAAAACCAGGTTGGAGAGGAACTCTTTCACATTGAAATCGGGATTCCCGATCTGGTAACTGAGTCCTGACCCTGTTTCAGTAATATCGTAATAGTTATCATCCTCCATGTACACAATCTCATCAATGCTATAGGTGTGGAAGCGGTCTGTGAACTGTTCGGCATGGGGATCTGTGATGTATTTGAATTCGGAGTATTCCCCGGAAGCTACAAAGGGCTGTCCCCAGTACTGGATGGTCAATACGGGAGTCAGTACCAGGTCAAGGCGGAGCGACATGCTAAAGGTATTCTGATCAATGCTTCCAAAGATGTACCTGTCTTCTCCTTCGGGCTGCAAATAGCTCACGTACTGTAACTGGCTCTTCCTGGTAGAGAATTCCGGAAAAAAGGAAAGGCTCATGTTGCTGATGGGCTTATAAGTGATATCGAAATCAATGCCATAGCGGCTTGAAGATTCCTCGCGTCCAATATGAAAGAATCCGTCAATTTCGAATGATAGCTTTTTCCTGGAGTTGGTGCCAACGGAAAGGGAGGCGCTGTTTCCACCGGGAATTATCAGGGAAGGTCCGCCTCTGAGCATGGT
>JAYEOJ010000266.1:0-3356 GCA_034722835.1 Bacteroidota bacterium
AGAACGTGGTGTAATCAAGGAAGAGTGGCGCACTCGAAGAAATGCGCAGTTCAGGATGTATTCTGCTTCCATGGAATACCTCTATCCCAATTCAAAATTTGCAGAGAGGGATGTGATTGGTGATCTGGATGTCATTGAGAATTTTGAATATGATGCCCTGCGGGATTTTTATCACAAGTGGTACAGAACCGACCTGCAGGCCATTGCCATGGCGGGTGATTTTGATGCTGATGAGATGGAAAAGAAGGTGGTTGAGCTGTTTTCAAAGATACCTGCCGTTGAAAATGCACCTGAAAGACCCTTTTATGAAATTCCTGACCATGCCGATCCGGTCTACGGACTTGTGACAGATGAGGAGGCGCCCCAGACTATTATTCGTTATATGATTCGCCACAGGAAAACCGACGATGGTCCTGAAACTTTTATGGGTCACCGGGAGCGCTACATCCACGAGCTCTTTAACTACATGATGGGACAACGTATTGAGGAGTTGCTTCAGAAGGGTGATCCTCCTTTTGCTTTCGGGTTTATAGATTATGGAGATTTTGAACGTGGATATGAAGCACTGAGTGCCATAATCCTCCCTAGCTCCGACCAGGAGGAGCAAGGTTTTACAGCCATCTTAAGCGAATTGGAGCGGGCAAAAAGATTTGGATTTACCCAGGGAGAGCTGGATCGTGCAAAAGCAGAGATCCTTGCCCAATGGGAGAAGTATTATAAAGAGCGGGATAAGATCAGCAATGAGGAATATATCCAGGAATACATCGGCAATTATTTGGAAGGAGATGCTTATCCCTCCACGGAGTTTGCATACCAGGCAGTTCAGGCCATTCTTCCCACCATTGGCCTGGCTGATTTCACTCAGCGCCTGTCCACCTGGATTACAGATCAGAACCAGGTACTGGTGGTTCAGGGTCCGGAAGGAGAGGGCGTAGAACATCTTTCAGAGGCCGCTTCCATGGCCATTCTGGAGCAGGTCGCCACAGCCGAAATTGAGCCCTATGAGGATGAAGCTCTGGCTGAATCCCTGCTTTCCAGCGAACCGGCTCCGGCAGCCATAGTAAGTGAGAAAAAGCTGGACATACTGGATGCAGTGGAATGGACCCTGGACAACGGAGCCCGCGTCATATTCAGGCATGCAGATTATGAAAAGGACCAGGTCCAGATTCGGGCCTACAGCAAGGGGGGTAGCTCGCTATATGGGGATGAGGATGTACCCACCACCGATATGCTGACAACTTTGATCCAAATGTATGGTGTAGGTGATTTTGATGCCATGGGACTGCAGAAGATGCTGACCGGCAAAAATATTTCCCTTCAACTGAGCCTGAGAACCCTTTCGGAGGGCTTGAACGGGACCGCCAGTCCCCAGGATATGGAGGCAATGATGCAGCTGTTATACCTCTATTTTAATCAGCCAAGATTCGACAAAGAAGCGCATGATGCTATTCTTGCCAGGTTCATGTCCCTTGTGGAAAACATGAATAACAACCCACAAAAGGTGATGGCCGATTCACTGAGCCTGATCATGACAGATTATCACTCTCGCACCAGGGTGCTGGACCAGGAGTTTCTCCAGGATATCAGTTATGAAAGGGTCGAAGAAGTGTACCGTGAAAGGTATGCCGATGCAAGTGATTTCTTCTTTGTTATTGTGGGTAATATGGAAGAAGAAGAGGTGAAGTTGCTGGCTCAAAAGTATATCGGAGCCATTGGTGATCTGGACAGGTCCGAGACATGGATCGACCGAAAGGTTTATGAACCGGAAGGAAAAGTGGAGAAGATCATCCCCATGTCCCTGGCAACACCCAAGGCCAATGTGAATATTGTGATCAACCAGGAGATGGCATATAATCCATACAATCAGTTGGTCATGAGAGTTATCGAAAATATTCTTGACCTCAGGTTTATGGAATCCATCAGGGAAGAGGAGGGAGGAACCTACGGGGTTGGAATCAGGACCTCACTGAGTAAGTGGCCGGTAGAGAAGGCAAGCATGCAGATCAGTTTTGATTGTGATCCCGAACGAGCCTCAGAACTGAAGGAGAAGGTATTTGGCGAACTGGAGAAGTTGGTTGGTGAGGGTCCATCTGTGGAGGATCTTTCCAAAACCACTGAAAATATATTGAAAGACAGAGAGGAAAGTAAAGAACACAATTCCTACTATCTCTCAACACTTTTCAGTTATTATCTTTATGGGATCAATTTTGATGATCCGGCCAACTATGAAGATATCGTTAAAGGTCTGTCTGTAACAGATGTACAAAAGGTGGTGCAAGCCTTCTTTGATAATCCCAACATTGTCGATGTGGTCTTCGTTCCAAAGGATGAGGAAGCCGTTGCAGAATAGGATGTTTACGAATTGATCCGGAATAAAATGATGAACGGGCGGCTTTTGCGGCCCGTTCTTTTTTAAAAGAGTCCGTGGATCTGTGCGTCGATGTCGTCGATAACGTTACTCAGATCTTCCGGTTTATCCCGGAAATTGTTGTTATCCACATTTACAATTAACAATTTACCCAGGTTATAGGTCTCCACCCATGCTTCGTACCTTTCGTTCAGATGCTTCAGGTAATCCAGGCGTATGTTGTTTTCATATTTTCTTCCTCTCTGCTGTATCTGCTCCACCAGGGTAGGTATGGAGGCGCGCAGGTAGATCAGAAGGTCGGGTGGCTCAATCAGTGAACTCATGAGGTTAAAAAGGGCAAAATAATTCTCAAAGTCCCGGGTGCTCATTAATCCCATGCTGTGCAGGTTGGGAGCGAAAATAAAGGCATCCTCATAGATGGTACGGTCCTGGATGATCTTCTTACCCGATTGTCGTATTTTAACGATCTGACTGAAACGGCTGTTAAGGAAATAGATTTGCAGGTTGAAGGACCAGCGCTGCATGTCCTGGTAAAAGTCATTCAGATAGGGATTGTCATCCACATCCTCGTACTGGGCTTCCCATGTGTAATGCTTTGATAATAAACTTGTTAAGGTGGTTTTACCGGACCCGATGTTTCCCGCAACAGCTACGTGCATATTCCTTGATTTAATGGGTGAGTCAGACTAAAGATAATAACTTTATCGGGTTAAAATGTCAGTTAACTCATCTAAATATTTCCTATCGTTGGCAAGCCTTGGAATTTTGTTTTGCCCGCCCAGTTTCCCGCGTTTTTCCATCCATTTATAAAAGGTTCCTGGATTCAGAGATATCACTTTTGGAAGTAACAGTGTAAGATCCTTATATCGCTTTGCTTCATAATCCGAGTTTACGGATCTCAATGTATGGTCGAGCACTTTAGTGAATTGCTCCAGGTTACCGGGTGGAGTTTCAAATTCAATCATCCATTCATGTGCCCCTTTGGAAT
>JAYEOJ010000267.1:0-3356 GCA_034722835.1 Bacteroidota bacterium
GCAAGAGAAATGCTGGGAAGAGGAGTGCGATATGCTTTTTCATGTTTTTCGTGTAATCATTTCTGAAAGTAAAAGACTGGATATGCAGAAGAGGAGGAAGAGGTAGAATCCTGCCAGTAATTGTGTCCCATTAGTGGTGAAGATCTCCACCGGCCTGGCCGCCTGGGTGAGCTGGTCGAGCTGAGAGCCTATGATCCCGTTGAAACCAATATAGGCCATGAAAATAGCCACCACCATCACGTCGGCCATGGACCATTTTCCGGATTTTATTACAAAGAAGCGGATCAGCCTGTTTTCTCTCAGATTGCCCACACGGTAGCTGTAGAGCAGGGAGCTGATCAGTTTGGCACCCGGGAAGATAATACTGAAAGTGAATACCAGGACCCCAACGAAAATCATGGGAAGCGATCCTTCCTCAATGAGGATGCGTACCACATCGGTAATACTCTTGCTCTGGAAAAAGATGATATTGTCCCGGAAGACCACATCTTCACCTAGAAGTTTTAACATCAGCAGATCTATTCTGGCTTCCAGGTCGATCATGGGAGTGGTGATGCCTCCCAGCAGGAGGCAGACGGAGGCCAGAATCAGCAGAGTCGATTGTGCTATGTTGATTTTATGCCGGCTGATCAGATTGATCAGGAACACAGCAGTTATCAGGAGCAACACCAGGATCACCCGGTAATTGATTATTTTCTGTTTCACATCAATTTCTTCCAGTATTATATCTTTGCAAATAAATTTATCCCTGCAGTTATGCTTCTCCATGACCGCATGGAGGGGATCCATCTGGTCCAGGTTGTAAGTGGATGCGGTGATTACACCCAGTTTATCCAGGAGGAACTGCTGCAGAAACTCTTTGTTATCAGGTTTGTTTAATTCCAGCAGCAGCGTGTTGGCATAGCTAGGCACGCTGTCCCGCAGCGGGTCCAGATTGATAGCGAATCCGGCAAACCACCTTTTCATCCCGGAGAGCTTGCCGGAAGTTTTTTCTATCATCATCACTTCCACCTCGTCGATCATCATGTTGAGTATGGTTTCCAGGTTCTGGAGGACCTTTTCGCGGCTCTCGGGGGTCAGTTTAAATTCAACGATTTTTATGCTCAGGATGGTGGACATCTGGTAGGCCCACTCATCCGTATTTAACAAACCGTAACGGATGTGGTTGATCTCTGCCAGATCGGTCTTGAGCACCTGGAGCTGCCTGGCATGGGAAATATACTGGATGCTCAGTACCGTGGCAGCAATTAATGCCATGGTACTGATTATAATTTTCAGATGGGCCCTTCCGGGTTTGTTCTTATTCATCGGATTCTCCCATTGAAGCACCATAAGTTACAGAAAAAGATTTTATCTCTTATATTTGAGGCTTCTTATAATTCCTATAATCCATTACAATGAAATTTCATTCCCTCTTCCTGTTGCTGACAGGCATTGTTTTAAGCGTGAACATTCATGCCCAGTCGGACCCGGTCATGGAGAAGATTGTGGAGATTGGTCAGACCGATAACCGGACCATGGAACACCTGGATATCCTGTGTAATCGTTTCGGGGGAAGGCTCATCGGCTCGGACGCCTATGAACAGTCTGCCAACTGGGCGGCCGGGAAATTCCGGGAGTGGGGAATGGAAGTGGTCATGGACGAAGCCGGGGCCATCCCCGTGGGATTCAATCGCGGTCCGTGGTTCGGCCGAATACTGGGTGAAGAGGGCATGCAACTTCATTTTGCCACCCCCTCCTATACGTCGGGCACCCGGGGCGTGCAACGTGGTCATGTACTCATCGAACCTAAAACCCGGGCCCAGTTCAACAGGATGAAAGGGAAACTGAAGGGAGCCTGGGTTCTGGTGGCCGGAACCAACAACGGATTTCCCATAGACATCTCGGCAGAAGCAGACAGCCTGCGCGATTCACTGAAAATAGTGAATATGGAAATTGACAAAAGGAACATGGCGGCCCGAAGGAAGTACTGGAGCGAGCACCGCAGTGATGCCCCCGGGGAGATCCTTGAATCCTATTCTGACGAGCCGGCCGTATTTTACAGGGAGATGGTGGAAGCCGGGGTCCTGGGTTTTATTCAGTCCTCCGGCGTGCCCATCCGGGCACTGGCCGACCGCACGAATGTGTGGGACTGGACCTTCGAGAGTCTTCCAACAGTACCCGATATTAAGCTGGATGAGCACCAGTATGATCTGATTTACCGGATGGCCGAAGAGCGCCGTTATTTTCAGCTGGAGTTTGACATCCGCAACCATTTCAGGCTGGGCCCCATCAAATACCACTCGGTTATCGGGATCATACCGGGAACAGAATTTCCGGATGAATATGTTCTTATGAGCGGGCACCTGGATGCCTATGACGTGGCCACCGGTGGAGTGGATGACGGATCGGGGGTAAGTCCCACCATGGAGGCAGCCCGCCTGATTATGGAGGCGGGGGGTAAACCCAAACGCACCATCCTGGTGGTCCTCTGGGCCGGGGAGGAATTCGGTCTTCTGGGTTCCAGCTCCTGGGTAGTCCGCAATGCCGATAAACTGGAAAATATCAGCAACATGGTAAACAAGGATGGGGGCCCTGAAGTACCGGTGGCTCTCAGTGTCTCAGCAGCCATGATGGAGGACTTCGAACCCATCGTGGAGGTCATCAACACCATTAATCCGGATTTCCCAGTGGAGCTGAAAGAGCGTGCACCCCGACCAAGGCCTGCTATGGCGTGGGGTACAGACAGCGGTCCTTTCGCGGTAAAGGGTGTACCCACCATCAGTTTCGAGGAAGGAGATCCCAAAGGATATGATTTCAGTTATTTTGAGATCTGGCATACCGAACGGGATACCTATAACAAAGCCATTCCGGAATATAACGAACAGAGTGCCACAGCCACAGCCGTTCTGGTATACGGACTGGCCAACCTGGATCATAAACTCTCTCGCGAGGGCTATTATATCGAGAAGAAAGGAAAGAAGAAGCGCAACTAAAGGGCCTGTTAATTTCCCTTATTGGGTTTAACGGGGAAATAACTCATTATGTTTGCAATCTTAGATGGGATCGAATTTTTCCGTTTTTCGACTTTTTGCTGCACGGCACTGGTGGCAATGGCCTGCCAGATCTGATCCCTGCTGTTTCCATCGTAGCAATTCATAATCAGCGTACCAAACTCTTTACTGGCCTGGGTATAGGTGTTGTTCATATTGCCAGTACCGTATCCATAACCGTAGTAGTTGTGATACCCTCTTCCTCCTACATAATCATTGTATCCTGAAACGGCGGTTTCCTCACTGGTGATTATATAAAGAGAGACTTGCATGTCACCGCCGGAATTCACCTTTGTCATGCCTCGACGTTCAAACTGATGGATA
>JAYEOJ010000268.1:0-3348 GCA_034722835.1 Bacteroidota bacterium
TAAAAAATGTAGCACTAACAGTACACGGAGATGCTATAGTTAATGGTACTCTTAGTGCTGATGATATAAAGACAGGTACATTAGATGCTGACCATATTAATTTAGATTCTGACTATATGACAGTTAGTGGCTCTAAAGTAAGTATAGGAGGATTAACTACTGCCACAACTTCTAAGTTGTTAGGTAATAAATTAGAGGGTCAATCTAGTGGTACAACGACTATGACACTAAAGGTTAGTCACACTTGTGGTTCTACTACATCTATAACTGGAATTAGTCTATTAGCTGGTCGTTCTGGGGACACAAGTGATGACAGTGCTTCTTGGAGCTTATCATTTACTGATGGTATGGGCGCGTTCCATCTTATAGAAACTACTTCTTCTAGTAGCATAGGATCTGTAGATGGCATAACAGGGTCAATACCAGATACCGCAGGAACAGGTGAGTACAGTATGGTCATGAGCACTACTGTGTCTGGTATATGGGATGCACGGCTATCTGGAGTTTTCTCTATAATAACTAGTAAGAGGTAGGTAGTATGTTCATTAGTACAGATAAAAATAATATGGTTAACGAGGTAAGAAATACTGAGTTTGAAAACTGTATATATATACCTGACCAACAGATAGATTTTGAATATGGTTATGATTTTATATACAATGAACAAATTAACAAAGTATTAAAAATGCCTGATTACAATATACTAAATAGCCAAGCTAAAGATAAAGCTAAAAAAGAAAAAGATGCTAAAGTAGCTGCAGTAACAGTGGAGATATCTTCAGGTAAAGTATTTGATGGAGATGAAAAGAGCCAAGATAGAATGTTAAGAGCTATACAAATAGCTCAAATAACAGGAGAAACCAGTACTACTTGGAGATTAGCAGATAACACTGACGTAGAAGTTACTGTAGAAGAGTTAAAAGAAGCACTCATACTAGCAGGTAAAAAAATGAGTAAGATATGGTTAACTTAGACATATATGACTTTAATCTATCATTATATGAGAATTATAAGAGAGCAGAGTACGTAGACCAAGTAAACTCTATAAAAGAGATAAAGTCAGTATTAGACGCATATAAAGAAGTCACTACATCAGACACTCTTATAGGTAGTGGAGACTACACCAACGACTTCTATATGGTTGACGGTAGAGACTATTACAGAAATATGTGTGGTAATCTTGAGGAGAATGTGCAGCTACCTATACCTGTAAATAGTGGTAGAATAGATGGTAATAATCTATTTGAGACTTACGATGTATCCGATTTAGTAGGGTTTATAGATGTAGACTCTAATGTACCTGCTACTAAAGAGAGTGGGTACAATTTAATGAAATATACATCACTATACAACCCAGTTGACCAAACATTAAATCAAGATATAATACACAATAAAACATACCCATCTATAAATATACTAGAGACTGCTAGAGCTTACAGAGGGGTAGTTGATGGTTATGAGTCTTATAGAGTGGTAAAAGACATATATAATACATCGTTTAGTGATAAGTACACTATAGAAGAGTCTATAAGTGTAGTTGAAAATGTTATAAGTGCACTAGATGCGAAACCAAATGTATATATACAAGTAGATGCTGAAGATAGGTACCCATCGTACCAAACTACTAAGGACGGCTACCCATTTGATAAGTTTAAGCATAGACTGATAAAGATAGTAAATATAGCTACAGAGGACTATGTATCCATAAAACACGCTGGTACACCTATAGCTGGCGGAAAGTTTAAACCTATAGAATTACCGTATAAGTTATCTGAAAACACTAAAGTAGGATTATCCAATATAACTGACTATATATCTTTAAACAAGAATGAGACAGATTTAAGCGATGACAATGCCCCAAGTATTATAGCTGGGTTTAGTAATGAAACTATACAAGATTTGATAAAAGTAGTTACATCATATATACACGGAGCTAACTTCTTCTATGTAGACTTACCCTATGACGGAGTACCTACTGGTGGGTACACTATGCGGAGTAATGAATATTTAAGTAGTAGTACCTTAATAACTATACTACAAGACTACCTAACTGAGCTAAATAAAGCTAAAATAGAATTAGACATACTTACTGGAGAAGAGATTAAAAACCCTGTAGGTAAGATACTTAGTAGAAACGGTATGTATCCTAGTATAGAGACTATGGGTAACTTTGACAAACTGACGAGCTTATACTTATCATTCAGACTAGATACTATAAAAACTACTAGAATATTGAATGGTGGTACCCAAGTACCTCAACCTAGTTTTATGAAAGAGATGATGAGAGACAACCTTAGGTGGTATGATAACTTCTATGTTTGTTTTAGAAAAGTAATTAGAACCACAGTAAACCCAGACTATACCAAAACAGATGAAGAGTCTACTGACGGTGAACCGTTCTTTTATGAGGACAGATATATAGTAGTATCTTACCTACCTAAAAGGAAGATGCCTACTAAAGGATTAGTAGCTAACCAGAAGATAACAGTACCACTAGCTTTTATAGCTGCTAGTGTGAAGATAGATAAACCTAAAAAGAACTGGGTAAATGTAATACTAACTATAGTAGTTATAGTCATACTTACAGTTACTCCTGGTACTCAAGGTATAGCTTTAGCATTAGCTTATACACAATTATATTTCCAAGTTATGTATCTAGCGACTGGTAAAGCATTTTATGCTAAAGCTAGTAAAATGGTAGGTTATTTACAACTAGCCTATGGGTTATCTAGTGGACCGCAAGCTATTAGTGGCAGTGAAGCTTTAGGTATCCTAGACTACTCAGTTAGAATCGGTACACAAGTAAACAGTATCTACCACGAGAACAGAATGGGTAGTGCAGATGATAGCATACAAAGTATGAGAAGAGAGGTAGAAGGTCTGGAGCTACAAATAAGTGATATGCAAGAAAAATTATACGATAAAATAGATTATATATTCACAGAGTGTCACACTATGAATTACGGTGGTTATGTGGACTTAACCTATAATCAATACGATAATGCTTATATATAATAAGTATTAGGTATAATAAATAAAACAATATAAAAGGATTTAATAATGAGCAAAACAGGTCTAGGTGGATTCGGCATTAGCAGTGTGTCACCTACAATACAATATTCAGCTAATAACAATACTATTAAGGATAATGAAACTTTACCTGATGGCTCTATGTCAAACTTCCAAATGGCACAAGCAGGGTTAGGTGCAGCCAACTTAGTATACAGTGCTTTTATATCTGACCCTAGAGAGTATTCTTTAAAGAAGAAAGAGTTAGGAGTACAACAAGGTTTATTAGATAATAAAAGAGATGAGTTTGATTTAACTAAAGAGAACTTAGCCAGACAA
>JAYEOJ010000269.1:0-3346 GCA_034722835.1 Bacteroidota bacterium
CAGCAAAGAAGCTTTGCGAATGAGGGAGCTTTCGTTCAGACTTCCGGTCTCCAGGATCACCTTCAGGTGGACCGGTCCTACCCGCTCCTTAATGACCTGGATCTCATAGGCCACATATTCCAGATCGTTCAGCAGGAATTTTCCAACGGGCATGACGATATCAATCTCTTCGGCTCCCTGCTGAATGGCCTGTTCTATCTCCATAACCTTGATATTGGTAAAAGTCTGGGAGGCCGGAAACCCTCCTCCTACCGATGCAATACTTATTAATGGATTGTCCAGTCTCTCTTTGACGACGGAAACCAGTTCAGGGTATACGCATATGGCAGCAACGGAGGGCATTTCAGGATAGGCTTCCGCCAACTGGTTTACTTTATCACATAACTGAGATACATTTTCAATATTGTCCTGTTCACTCAGGGTGGTCAGATCGATCAGACCAAAGATCTGTTTCAGCAGCTCTTTGTTATTGCCGGCTGGGATGGCAGCCTCTGACCTTTCCAGTTGTTGCTTAAGCTCATCCGGATCTACAGAGAGGTTTAGTTCGGACAGGATTTTCATAATTAGAGTCTTGGGTTCTTCAATTTATCATTTTGTTGATGACGTTCAAAATCCCGCAACGTTTTTTTCTGAAGATTCTTCCGGAAGGCCTGCTCCAGATCTATCCCTGTCTGATTGGCCAGGCAGATCAGTACAAAGATTACGTCGGATAATTCATCAGCCAGGTCCTCCTGTTCCAAGGCGGCCTTACCTGAGGATTGCTCCCCGTACCTGCGGGCTATGATTCTTGCCACCTCTCCCACCTCCTCGGTGAGTATGGCCATATTGGTAAGCTCATTAAAATAGCGAACTCCAAAGGTGTTGATCCACTTATCAACTGCTTCCTGTGCTTCCTGTATGGTCATTATTCCCTGTTTTTGGTATCTATGCTTATGGTGACAGGTCCGTCATTGGTAAGGTTCACCTGCATATAGGCTCCAAACTCCCCGGTAACAACAACTTTGCCCAGATCCTGCTGCATCTGCTCAATAAATGCTTTGTAAAGGGGGATCGCTGTTTCGGGTGCAGCAGCTTTTATATAGGAGGGGCGATTTCCTTTTTTAGTGCTTGCAAGAAGGGTGAACTGGCTGACAACCAGGGTCTCCCCGTTTATGTCAAGTACAGAGAGATTCATAATTCCTGCTTCGTCATTAAATATCCTCAGCCGGCTGATCTTTCCGCTTAACCATTCAATGTCAGAGCGATTATCGGATTCTTCTATGCCCAGAAGAATAACCAGTCCGGGGCCGATCTTCCTGGTTTTTTCCTTTTCAATGGTAATGGAGGCATCAGTAACTTTTTGAATTACAGCTCTCATGAGAGATTGTCATTGACCATCCTGTAGAGGGCCAGACGATTAATAGGTTTGGCGATGTAGTCATTGAATCCTGCCTGGAGACAGCGGTGCCGGTCATTATTCATGGTGTAGGCAGTCTGGGCAATTATGGGAATGGAAGGATGACGGGATTTAATAATCCGCATGGCCTCATATCCATCCATGACTGGCATATTCAGGTCCATCAGTATCAAATCTACTCCTCCCTGGTGCTTGGCGATGATGTCGACCGCTTCTTTCCCGTTTTTAGCCCGGAGCACTTTTGCATCGGCTCTCTGAAGAAGGGTTTTCAGGTAATAGAAGTTTACCTCCTCATCTTCGGTTATCAAAACGACGCGGTTGTTCCAGCGGTAGTCAGGCATCCCCATAATGGGTGCCTCCTTTTTAGAGTTTTCCTTTTTCATGAAATCGCTTTAATAGCACGTTACGTTCAACACCATCTAATAAACATGAAAAAGTAAAGGAGGTGGGAGATAGTTTTTAACAATTTGGTTAAGATGGAGTAAGCTTGGGTTAACTGTTAAAAACTCCATTTAAACCGAAGAAATCCGAAGGTATTTTTCTCCCTGTTTTTGACCCCGGAAGCGTCTTCGAACTCGGCAGTAAAGTACTGAAAGATCAAACTTAGGTCCAGATTACTATTTATTGAGAGATCCAGGGAGGGTCCCAGGTAGGCTCCTTTCCATTCCGGATACCAGATGGTGGCAAAGCCTCCATTGAGCAAAGGGGTAAACGGATAGCTGATGTTTGTGAAAAAGGACCAGGGTGTAAAGCCCAGGTTTTTTACATCCAGGTTACCCGAGTAAAACTGCAGGAAGCTGTTAATATCCATTTCCTTTGCAAAGGCTGAATACAATCCTTCTACCTGGATCATCAGGGAGTTGGAGAAGGTGTAGTCAAATCCAATGGAAGTCATCACGTAGCCGGTGGTATCTTTAAACTGATCCAGGTCCCTGAAATAACTCACTTCTCCACGAAAAGCTGCGGGACCCAGGTTTCCGCTCCATCCGGTTCCCAGGAACAGGTCTTCTTCCTGGTAAACTCCGCCCAGCAGCTGGATGTCAAAGCCCAGGGTGTTAAACCTGAAATATCCGGCAGCAGTGACACGGTTGGCACTATCTACCTTTGCGGCCAGTTCAATGGTGGAGGCATTTCCCGTGTAATAGGACATTCTTATGGCATCGCTGCCCGGACGCTCCGGGTAGTCCACTTCGAAATAGGAGTAAGAGTTGAAAATATCATTTGGGTTCCAGACAAAGGTCTGGCCCCAGTTAATCCGCTGACGGCCCGCTTTGATTTCCAGGTTGCCGATGGTAAATTGCATCCACATCCGGTCCACCATGCTGGTCAGGATATAGCCTGCACTATCCCCCAATTCCCCGTCATGAGCCCAGGTCATATCCATCCAACCCTGGTCCCCGCCCACAGATTCAGCATATCCGGGGAGCTTGGGAATGGTATTGCCGGCGATAAATCTGTTCCTTACCTGAACGCTGGCTGTCAGCCAGTCCGTAGGATAAAGATTCAGGTTGAGACGATTGTGCAGGGTGTTTTCCCAGAGCCAGTGGTCGGGAATGTGGTAAACCGTCTGCATATCAGAGAGGTACCCGCTCAGGGAAATTTTATCCTGCCCGGCAGCTCTGCCTGCGAACAGAGAGAATAGCAAAAAGGTGTAGAGGAGTTTCCGGGACATCAGAAATCTAGTTCTTACGATCGTCAGAGATCACTTTGCCATCTTCCACGGTAATAACTCTCCTGGCCTTTTTGACCACCCGTGCGTCGTGGGTGGAAAAGATAAAGGTAATTCCCTCTTCGCGGTTCAGCTCCTCCATGATATCGAGCAAGGTCCCGGTGGATTTGGAATCCAGGTTGGCAGTGGGCTCATCGGCCAGTACAAATTTGGGTTTGGAGGCCAGCGCCCTGGCCACGGCCACACGTTGTTGCTGTCCGCCCGACAACTTGGAGGGCCTG
>JAYEOJ010000270.1:0-2810 GCA_034722835.1 Bacteroidota bacterium
GACTACCTATGGGTTTTTTGAATGCAGAGCCAGTCTACCCAAAACCACAGGTAACTGGGCTGCTTTCTGGCTTCAATCACCCGGCATCTCTGCAGGAGAAGATCCGGCAATATTTGGAACTGAAATAGATATTTTTGAATATTTCAAAAGCCAGGGCGGCGATTTTGTTTCACATAACCTGCACTGGGCTTACGGACCCAATCAAAAAACCAGCGGGGCGTTTCTCAGCAAGGTGGATGGCATTGGAGAAGGGTTCCATACCTTTGCACTGGAATGGACACCAGAGAAATACGCTTTTTTTGTGGATGGGTTAAAGTACTACGAGCTTGATATCGCCATATCGCATATCGATGAGTATATTATATTAAGCTTCGAACCGGCACATTCCATGGAAGACCTGAATACGGCTGCTTTACCTGATGCCTATCTTATAGATTATGTAAAAGTTTACAAAAAGAAGTAATCCACTGAAATAAGCCACATCATGTCAAAAACAACTCTTTTAACTTTCATCGCCGTCCTGGCAGGTTTGTCATTTGCCTACGGTCAGAATACCAGCTTAAGAAATCTCTACAAACCTTCCAATGCCATTACCAGATCCATCAGTCCCGAGAACTTCACCGGGGAAAAGGGAGGTGGGGGCATGGCCACTCTGGAGGAAGGATCTGCAGCCAGAGCCGCCCGTAAACTGGGAGTGGGTTGGAAAGTAAACCCATATATCAGGATCAACCCGGGTGAGGAATTCACACTGGGTGAGATAAGCGGTCCCGGCATCATCAATCACATCTGGATGACCCCGGTGGGGGACTATCGCTCAATGATCCTGAAGTTCTACTGGGATGATGAAACCGAACCCTCCGTAGAAGTCCCGGCAGGTGATTTCTTTGCTGCCGGCTGGGGAATCATGAACGAACCTGTTATAAACTCCCTGGCGGTCTGTGTGAATCCCCGCAGTGGTTTTAATTCTTACTGGCAGATGCCCTTCCGGAAAAAGTGCAGGATAGCCATGGAAAACATAAGTGAAAAACAGGTGACCCTGTACTACCAGATTGACTATTCCCTTGAAACCGTTGAGGAGGACGTTCCCTATTTTCATGCCCAGTTCCGCAGGGTACATGAAGTGCCCTATAAAGAAGTCTATACCATTGTCGACAACATCGAGGGCAAGGGGCAGTACGTCGGGACCTACCTGGCGCATGGTGCAAGGAAGATGGGATGGTGGGGCGAAGGGGAAATTAAGTTCTATATGGACGGCGATCAGGATTTCCCGACCATCTGCGGTACCGGTGAGGAGGATTATTTCTGCGGATCGTACGGGTATAACGACCGGGAAGTTGACGGAAAGATGTATTACTCTGAATACAGCAATCTGTACACCGGATTTTATGAAGTAAAAGACTCCGAAATCGATGGATTTGTTGGTGTTTTCGGACAATACCGCTGGCATATTGAAGACCCCGTCCGTTTTGAAGAAGACCTGAAAATCACGATTCAATGTCTTGGATGGGGACCCGACGGATACCTGCCGCTTGAAGATGATCTTGCTTCCGTGGCATACTGGTACCAGACCGAGCCACATCATCCTTTCCCCGAATTACCGTCCCGGGATAAATTAATTATCAAGAAGAAACAACAAGAACAAAAGGACTGATCCCATGAATAAAGCAATCATACTCATTTTTCTGATGTTTCCTTTTGTGTGCTCCGGCCAGGAGTACCCCATCGGGAAACCGGGTCTGACCCTGAGCTACAGCTCTTCAGCCAGCGATCTTCCCGGATCGGTGGTCAGACAATTCAGATTAAGCCCCGGTGCTGTTGAAGAAATAAACGGGGTGCCGCATCAGTGGCTCCAATTGTACGGTGAGAAACAGAACGGTGAGACCTTTTCCGTATGGATACTTACTTCAGAGTATCCTTCGGAATCTGAGGAGCTGGCACAGGATCATATTTCACGATATATCCTTTCAGGGAGTGATACCGGATCTGTGGAATACAGGTACCAGAATCATAAAACCTCCATCCTCCCGGCAACAGGAGCATGGAAGTATCTTTTACCCAGGGCTGAATCTTCAGCTGATCCTGTTCAGTCGCAGGAGCACAGGCTTAAATACCTTGGGCACGACTATGTGTTTGACAGCCAAAAGCAGTTGCCTGTCCCCTCCCCTCCTGGTGAACCCACTATTGTCACTCTAACTCCCGATGTGATGATCGGCATTCCACACAACACCAGGCTGAAGGACGAAACCAGAAGGTGGGATGATTCCGATTATGAATATATAAAATTGACAAAAGAAGATTATTTTGAAATGATCGAAGCCGGGATCAATTGTTTTCGTGTGGATCCCGATCAGCTAAAGTGGATTGAAACAGAGGATGTCTTCTACTGGGGAATCGGAGGTGATGATCTCTCCTATCCTGAGTGTCTCTACAAGAGCAATTACATAGGTCCGGCCCTCTTCTTTGATGAACCGATGGTGGGCACAAGAGATCATGTGATCAGGCCGAGACTCAGGGAGGATCCGGAGCTGGCACTTACCCTGACCCCGGATCAGGTCTTTGAAGAATTCAGAAAAGTGTTTCACGAGAAGAAGTATGAGGAGGGACCGACCCGTTTGCTTGCTGACCTGGATAAGCGGGAAGATGTTGATATCGGGAATATGAGCTTCCTTCAGCAGAATATGTACACCTGGGAGACCATGGTGAGTTCCGCGATCTACCAGTTGTCAGAAGGTGAGGGATCTCCCCCCGATGCCATGGTCTTTGAGCCGCCCGGAAGAGTGGGTACCCGAAGGATCCTGCCCGAGTTGAAT
>JAYEOJ010000270.1:2820-3342 GCA_034722835.1 Bacteroidota bacterium
TGAATATGGTCTTTGATTGTCAGATCCCCGCTGAAGCACCCGGTAACTTCACCGGGATCATATATGGATTCTTGAGAGGTGCAGCCAGGGTGACCGGGAAGGAGTGGGGTATGAGTGTCTATGGTCAGATGCTCCGCTCAGATGCTTTCTGGTATATGACCCGGGCCTACGACCTGGGTGCCACCCGTTTCTTTTTCTGGGATACCCACAGACTCGCTGCAGTCCCCTACAGTGAATACCTGGCCCTGACCCGAAACCTGCGGAACCATGAAGAAAGCTTTCCGAACCGAAAGCTGGATAAGCTGAAATATGCCGCAGAGGTGGCCATTTTAATCCCCGAATTTTATAACCTCGGCCACGTCTCCATGGGCGTGGGCAATATCAGCGCTCTCCCGGCACTGAATATGGAACGTACCAACAGTTATGGCGTAAAATACCGGGATGTGATGAGTAATTTCCTGGTGGAGATCGAACGCTGTATCCGACTCGGCATCGGCTATGATCTGTTCTGGGATCTGGAGG
>JAYEOJ010000271.1:0-3336 GCA_034722835.1 Bacteroidota bacterium
GGCAAAACTCAGCATTGAGTCAGACTTTGAAACTCAATTTGATCCCGGACTTTTAGGTGGGGTCAATATGCTGAAGGGGGAGGAACTCAGCCTGGTTCCCTACTATGCCTGGGCCAACCGGGAGGTGGGTAAAATGAATGTTTGGTTTAAATATATAGACTAATTTGATAAATCTAACAATATGAAAAGAATCCGCTACGCAGTTCTATTGATTGCTGCATTTCCTTTTTTCCTGAATGCGCAATCCACTCATCAGGAAAATATCCTCTATGGTGCTGCCTACTATCATGAGTATATGCCCTATGAGCGGCTTGACGAGGATGTTCGAATGATGAAAGAGGCCGGAATCTCGGTGGTGAGGGTTGGGGAATCCACCTGGAGCCTGTTTGAACCGCGGGACGGCGAGTTTGAGTTCGCCTGGATGGACCGGATCATTGACAAGATGCATGAAGCAGGCATTAAAGTGATCCTTGGAACGCCCACCTATTCCATTCCGGCCTGGCTATGGCACAAGCATCCGGAGGTTTTGCTGGATTACCGCAATGGAGGGGAGGCCTCTTACGGGATCAGACAGAATATGAATATTACCAATCCCACCTTTCTGTTCTATTCGGAACGGATCATCCGGAGAATGATGGAGCATTATGCCTCTCATCCCGGCATCATCGGGTACCAGGTGGATAATGAGACAGAGGCCAGGGGAGTCAACAATTATGACTTCCATGTAAGTTTTGTTAACCACTTGAAAAAGAAGTATAAAACCACAGAGAACCTCAATAAGACCTGGGGACTGAATTACTGGGGGATGACCATCGACAGCTGGGAGGAGGTACCGCCCCGCGATGCGGTCACCAATACGGGGTACAAGCTGGAGTGGGCCCGGTTTAACCGGAAGGCTGTGGCTGATTTTCTGACCTGGCAATCGGAAATTGTAGCCGAATACAAGCGTGACGATCAGTTCATTATGCATTGCTTTATGCCTTCGGTTCAAAATATTGACCAGATCACCAGTGCGTCAAAAATGGATATCATGGCCATGAACGTCTATCATGGTCAGCAGGACGATCTCACCGGAAATGAGATTGCCTTTGCAGGGGATTATTTCAGATCGGTAAAGGATAAAAATTACCTGGTGACGGAAACCAATGCCCAGACCATTGGCTGGACGTCCAAGACCCAGCAGCCACCTTATCCGGGTCAAATGAGACAGAATGTCTATGCACATATCGGCTCTGGTGCCAATATGGTGGAGTACTGGCACTGGCATTCCATTCATTATGGACAGGAAATCTACTGGAAAGGAGTACTATCCCATGATCTCCAACCCAACAGGGCCTATGCAGAGGTTTCCAGAACTGCCCACGAATTACAAAAATTCGGCACGAAACTGGTGAACCTGAAAAAGAAGAACGATGTGGCCATTCTCTTCAGTCATGATTCAAACGACGCATTAAATTTTATGCCCTTCAACGGATCTGGCTCCGACTGGGAAGAGTCAAATAGCAGTGCCTATCGTAATCAGCTGGTGGCCCAGTTTCATAAGGTCCTGTATCAGAATAACACGGGAGTTGATTTTATCTTTCCTGAGAAGCTGAATCTTGAGAAGTATAAGCTGGTGATCATTCCCTCTCTCTATGTGGCATCCGACGAACTGCTGGGAGAGATCTCGGATTACATCAAGAATGGGGGACATGTGATCATGCAGTTTAAAAGTGGATTCAGCGATGAGAACTCCATGGTCAGGCCTGTAATGGCCCCCGGCCCACTGCGTGATGCATGTGGATTCTATTATCAGGAGTTTTCCAATATTAAAGCGCTTCCCCTCAAGGGCAATCCTTTTGAAGTGGAAGAGAACTTTGCCACAGATTGGATGGAATATATTATTCCGGAGACAGCTGAGGTACTGGCCTATTATGACCATCCCTATTTTTCGGAATACCCTGCAGTGACCTTGAACAATTATGGAAAAGGCACCCTGCTCTACGAGGGATCCATCCTGTCCGACCAGATTCAGACAAAAATTATGCTTGAGGCTCTTGAAAGAGCAGGAATCGAAAATCCCGACCAACAATTCTCCTGGCCCCTAATTGCCAAATCGGGTGTCAATGATGATGGAAAAACCATGCATTTCTACTACAACTACTCCTCCGGTCCTGTGGAATTTGTATACCCTCATTCCGCAGGTAAAGAGCTGGTTACAGAAAAATCTGTGAAAAAGGATGATGCTCTGACCATTGGCCCCTGGGAAGTTATACTAATTGAAGAAAAATAAGTCCTATGAGAACCTTACACACTGTCTTTACTGGATTGATACTGGTCCTTATATTTGCCTGTACCTCTAAGCAGGCGCCTGAAAAAACAGCCCGGCCGAACATTATATTTATCCTGGCCGATGACCTGGGCTACGGGGACCTGGGATCTTATGGACAGGAGCTCATTGAAACACCTCATTTGGATGCCCTGGCTTCTGCTGGTATGAGGTTTACACAGCACTACTCGGGTTCACCGGTCTGTGCTCCCTCCCGTTGTGTACTGCTTACAGGAAAGCACAGTGGACATGCTTACATAAGAGGCAATCATGAATGGGGAGAACGTGGGGAGGTCTGGGATTACCGGGCCATGCTGGCCGATTCCACCCTGGAAGGACAGCACCCCATTCCTGCAAACACTGTAAACATTGCTTCCCTCTTGCAATCAGGCGGTTATAATACAGGGATGATTGGTAAATGGGGACTGGGTGCCCCCCATACGGACGGGATCCCAAACCGGCAGGGCTTTGATTTCTTTTGTGGATACAATTGTCAGCGGATTGCACATACCTATTATCCGACCCACCTCTGGCTCAACGAAACCCGTCTTCATCTGGGAAATGATACGGTGCCTCCCCACGCGAAATTGGAAGAGGGTGCCAATCTGCTTGATATGGAGAACTATGCCCCCTATACGCTTTCCAGTTATGCACCGGATGTGATGTTTAATGAAATGATTCAGTTCATTGAACAAAACGGGAAGGATCCCTTCTTTTTCTACTGGGCTTCACCGATTCCCCATGTGGCTCTTCAAGCCCCCGAGCGCTGGGTGGATTACTATGTGGATAAATTTGGTGATGAAAAGCCCTACACGGGCGAAGCAGGGTATTTCCCCACCCGATATCCTCGTGCCACCTATGCAGCCATGATTTCCTACCTGGATGAGCGGGTGGGCCAGCTGGTTCATACGCTCAAAGAGCAGGGACTTTATAACAACACCCTGATTATTTTCACATCTGATAACGGACCAACGTTTAGCGGGGGAACAGATTCTCCCTGGTTTGATTCAGCCGGTCCATTTAAATCG
>JAYEOJ010000272.1:0-3308 GCA_034722835.1 Bacteroidota bacterium
ATCTCTAAGATTATTGTTCCCCAAACTGAAAATGTGGACAAGACGATTGAGGTAAGCAAGGAAGATGTCGGGAAAAATGCACTGGATGCAATTTCCAATGGTACCGGTGATGGTTTGAGACTTGCGGTCAACGTGGGAGCCATGCTGCTTGTGTTTATTGCCTTTATCGCATTCGCAAACTACATTCTTGTAAAAATCGGGGGCTGGACCAATCTGAATGATAATATACTCTCTGTAACCAATGGCAAGTATGATGAACTGAGTCTGGAATTTATCCTGGGCTATGCCTTCTCACCATTGATGTGGCTGATTGGTGTGGCCGGGGATGATATTACACTGGTAGGATCCCTGCTTGGGAAAAAACTGATCCTGACCGAATTTGTAGCCTACATAGATCTGGCCGATATGAAAGCTGTTGGTTCTTTCAGCGATACCAAATCGGTTATCATGTCGGTTTACATGCTTTGCGGGTTTGCCAATTTCGCATCCATCGGGATCCAGATAGGGGGAATCGGGGCACTTGCGCCCGGGCGCAGGGTATTGCTTGCCCAATTTGGGATGCGTGCATTGCTGGCAGGCACGCTTGCATCACTTCTTTCGGCTACCATTATAGGGATCTTAATGGGATAGGAATGGCTGGTGGTGGAAAATACGATTTTGATTTTTCGAAAAAGGTTGTCCTGGTGGTTGAGGACAATCAGATCTCCTTTAAGCTGATTCACGCGGTGCTTAAACAGGTAAAGACCAATGTGGTACATGCCGTAAATGGGAAGAAGGCCATTGAGGCCTGCACTTCAGAGGCCCATTTTGATCTTGTTCTGATGGATATGCAGATGCCGGAAGTGGACGGACTTGAGGCAACCAGGCGAATCAAGCAGATCCGGCCCGACCTGCCTGTGGTAGCTACAACAGCCAATACCTACGATGAGAACTATGAGGCCTGCAAGGAGGCTGGATGTGATGGTTTCCTGACAAAACCCTTGCAGTTCAGGAAAATGTTTGAAATGATGCAATCATTTTTTGACCAGCAAGAATAGAGCACGATGGCACTTCCTGTTATCATCCTGCTATTCATTATCTATGGCTACACGCTGTTAATACTCCTCTTTCACCTGGAAATAGAGCGGGATTCCGATCCATCCATGGGTCTTTCTGATCCCCCGGTCTCTGTAAGTGTGGTCATTCCTTTTAAGAACGAGGAGAATCATTTGCCAGGACTCATGGAGGATTTTGCCAGGCAAACTTTTCCGGCAGCGTGCATGGAAATTATATTTGTGGATGATCATTCAGGGGATGGCTCTGCATCTTTACTGAAATCTGTGACTGGGGAAAGGATGAATTTCCTTTATCTGGCGCTTCCTTCGGGTATGTCCGGGAAGAAGAAGGCACTGGCCCACGGCATAAAAAATGCGAAGCATGACAGGATCATTCAGGTGGATGCTGACTGCAGGCTGGATCCTGGATTTGTTTCAGCGCATATGGCCTTCCTGGAAAAGCATCCTTCAGATCTGGTGGCGGGTATGGTGACCACCTGGAAGGAAAAGGGAAATTTCCTGGAAATCTTTGATCGGCTCGATATCCTGGCTCTGATCGGTACCGGGGCAGGATCATTCAATCTGGGCCGGCCCATGATGTGCAGCGGTGCGAACCTCTCCTATTCCAGGGAGCTCTATTGGGAAACACGTTCTTTTGATCCGGAAGACAGGGTTGCTTCAGGCGATGATATGTTCTTGATGATCGGTGCACGAAAGCTGGGACGGTCCCTCTCCTTTATCAGTAACAGGGAATCCATCGTCAGAACAGCTCCTCAAAAAGATCTGCGTGCACTACTGGCCCAGCGCATTCGATGGGGCTCAAAAGCCGGAAAGTTAAAGATGCCTGACATCCAGTTGCTGGCAGTACTGGTCGTGCTGACCAATGTATCCATATTGCTGATGCCGCTTTGGCTCATTCTTTATCCGGTCTGGTGGCCCTGGCTGGCCGGTGCATGGATCGTGAAAACCCTTGCTGATTTCATGCTTCTGTTCAAGGTGACCGGGATATGTGGGTCGCGAAGTGATTTAAAGATGTTTCTAACGGTTTCCCTTCTCTATTATCCCTATTTCCTGGGGGTTGTGCTTGGCGGCTTCATTAGAAAGCCGGAATGGAAGGAGACGCTCAGGTAAACCTTCGGCGCTGCATAAGACGGTAGCTGACAAATATGGCCAGAGAGGTATAGAGTAGCACCATCAGGATATTCTGCCAGGCCGGCAATCCTTCCGGAAGGATGTCCAGGGCCGATTCATCAATGGGCTCAGCAGTGTTCATTTTTCTTTGAAAAATCTCAATCAGGTTCGGTAGCGGGGTCAGCTGTGTGGTTGTTCGCATGGGAAGGTACCAGCGAACCTCATGTTTGCGAAGGATCAGGAACAATACCGGATCCACAAATACCCTCAGGGCCAGAAACGTAAGAAGAGAGAGCGCGGTATTCTTAATCAGAAGAGCCACCATCAAAGCCATGGACATATAGGCAAAGGAGGATGCCAGGTATCTTCCCAGGACCCAGGTGTTTTCCATGGCAATCTTGAAGGTAAGCTTATAACTGTAGATCAATCCCAGGGTTAAGGATGTGGCTCCCAGCAGCAGAGTGGCAAAAAGGGCCAGGACCACTACCAGTAAGAGTTTTTGAAGAAGAAGTTCAGACCGGCTGAGACCGAAAATTAACTGGGTCTTAAAGGTATGATTGTTAAACTCTTTGCTTGTGATCATAATAACCACAAGTGCCAGCAGTATGTTGTAAGGTTCAGTGACCCAGGTGAGAAATAACCACACGTCGGGGAAGCGGAACAGATCACTCAGTGAAATTACCGGGATCTCCTTATCTATGGCAGGATAAATAATTAAACCCAGGGTAAAGGCCAGGACATAGATCCCGAGGGCAATTCGGAATGGGTTGTAATTCAATAATTTGATCTGTTCAATATGTAGTAAACGCCACCTCATTTATTCCTCCTTTACCAGTTCAAGAAACTGCGATTCCAGGCTTCTTTTACGGCTCAGCATATGATGAACCACCAGCTCATTGGCAAATGCAAAAGAGTTGATTTCAGCAGGACTTACCTGCTCTTTCAGGGTAAGTACCAGCAGGCCGTTTTCTGTTTCAATCTCCTTGACAAGGTCTGATTCTTTCAATTTTTTCCTGAGATCATCGTTGTTGCTGCAGGAGACCTCAATGATTTCATCTTCGGCCAGAAGTTCCTTTACCGGGCCATCGGCCAGGAGCTCCCCTTTTTTCAGGATGGCCACATGATTGCAGATTTTTTCAACTT
>JAYEOJ010000273.1:0-3300 GCA_034722835.1 Bacteroidota bacterium
ATATCCTGTTCCGTCCGCACGGCATTTACCTGGACAGGAATCTGCTCTATGTAATCAGTCATGAAAAAGAACCGGACTACCATCCGGTACTGGTCTACAAAGTACATGGAACCCAACTGGAATTTATGGAATTGATTCATACCACCCACCAGCACTCGCCCAATGCGCTGGTCACAGGCGTCGGCCGAGAGATTTACCTGGTAAACGACTCGGGAAAAAGGGGCAGTATTATTGAAAAGGCGCTTAAGCGCAAGAAAGCCAGTGTGGAGAAGCTCACAAAAAACAGCGATGGGAAATGGGTGGCAGAGATGGTGGCAGATCGTCTGGGCTATCCTGCCGGGATCAACCGGATAGGCGACCAACTCTATGTGGGCGATGCGGTTCTGCACAAGATTCATGTGTACCAGATATCCAGGGAAGGACTTACGCCTGTGGGTGAAATAAAAAAGCTGAAAGGCAACGATAACATAAGAATATACAGGGGACAACTGCTGACACCGGGTCATGTGAAACCCCTGAAGTTTATCAAACATGCCAGGAATCCCAAAAAGAAGTCCCCCGTCGATGTCTTCCTGGCGGATCCATCAAACGGGGAACACTCCGTCCTGTATTCTACCGATGGCTCCACCATCAGTGGGGGCTCCACAGCCATCATCTTTGGAAATCATCTCTATATATGCCAGGTATTCGATCCCTACATCTTGAAAGTGGAATTGGATTAAAACGGTACAGGTCCTTCCAGTTTCACCGATAAACCGGACTCATTGATCGAAAAAAGTTGACGGGCCGGATTCTTTCCATGAATTTTACATTGAATCAAAAACCGGATGTCATGAAACGAGTACTTACATATACCGTAATTACAGGCCTGCTCCTGATGAGTTCCTGCCTGGTAAGCTCCCTTCACCCCTTCTACAAAGCAAAGGATAAAATCTATGATCCGGCCATGGTGGGATCCTGGATCGATTCGGACTCCTGCATCTGGGTCATCGAAAAGAACATGGTCTCAGAGGAGTTCATGGGACCCGAATATCCAGACAGCACCTATCGAATGACCTATTATGAAGAGGAGGACATGATCGGACACTTCATTGGAACGCTCTTTGAATTAAAAGGGATTCAATACCTGGACCTTTATCCTGACCCCAATGAAGATCACTGTGCTTCCAGCCTTACCGACATGCATCACTTTCCCACCCATACCCTGGCACGCGTCCAGCTGGATCCGGATAGCCTGATGCTATACTGGTACGGCGATGAATGGCTCAACGAACTATTCGAACAAAACCGGATCCGCATCAAACACGAAACCGTGGATGTCAGCAAGGATTACACCCGTCACCTGCTGACGGCCCCCACCGAAGATCTGCAGAAATTTATTATCAAGTATGCCAACAATCCCAAAACAGGGATCAAAGTTAATGAGATCCTTGCACAGGGATATGTGGATGAGGACATGGAAGATACCGGAGCCTTTGTGAAACTAAAGCCTTATCCTGGAAGCACTGGTGCAGGATTCATACAGACGCCTTAGGAAATAGCATGGCCACCATCCCCTTTCGGAAGGACCTTCAGTGCTATTAATTCAACTTATTCAGAGCCGCTGGCAGGGCCCTTGTAATGGTCACCCGCTTCTCTCCCTTCACAAAGGTCATTAGCTCATCCCTGTTTTTGATGGCTTTTAGCTTGTTAAGGGCGTCCTTTACATTGTAATTTGAACTATGGTCCGCCTTCCCGGCAGCTGGTTTTGCTGCAACAGCTGGTTTTGGTGCCGGTTTGGGAGCTGGCCAGGGAGCTGGCGCAGCAACTGCTTTTACGGGTGGTTTAGACTTATCTTTTTTTTTCGCAGGCTTCTTCTTGTCAACCTTCTTCTTGTCAACCTTCTTCTTGGAATCTATTTTCTTCAGCTCCTTTTTCTTAGAAACTTTCTTCCTGGAATCTTTTTTCTTACTATCCTTTTTCTTTGAGTCCTTCTTCTTGCTATCTTTCTTCTTGCTATCCTTCTTCTTGCTATCCTTCTTTTTTCCTAGTTTCATTTTCCCCAGAATACTCTTCTTATCTTTCTTCTTCTTATCTTTCTTCTTCTTGTCCTTTTTGCTTATCTCCTTTTTAGATTTTTTCTTGGCCATGGTGGGTTAATTTAGTTAACTGTTTTAGAACACATCTAAGTTAAAATATTTATCAATAAATCCCATTTCTATCCACCGTGTTCAGGTTTTTTTTCTGTTCCAGGTTTTCACCGATCAAAGGCGGCCTTTCGTCGAAAAAATTTTATGCGCAGGTGGTTTTTCTTAAATTGGCTTCCATGACTGAGCGTTCCCGGAATAAGAATTCATCCAGGTCGAAGCTCACCGATCTGATGATCTTTAAGAACAGGTGGTGGCAGCACCTCTTGTTCTGGGGCGTGGCCCTGCTGATCCTGTTGAATATCTTTAAGAGCTCCGGATCCATTGAGAAGATCGATGTGATCTACACCTTTATCTTTCTGGTTCCCGTAGTCAGCATCGTTTACCTGAACCTCTACCTGGCAGTACCCCGGTTTCTCAGGAAGGAGCGCTACCTCCTCTACACCCTGAGCTTCCTGATTCTCCTGGGTGGCGGGGCCTTTTTCCTTTACCTGTTGTTCGGCCGATGGATCGATCTGCTCCTGCCGGATTACTATTTTATCTCCTATTACAATGTGCCTGTTCTGATGCTCTATACCGGGAGTTTCCTGGGACTCAGCACGCTTCTGAAACTCTCCAGGAGCTGGTTTATGCTTTTACGGGTGGAACGCATGACCAGCACCCACCAGTTGCAATCGCTGCAGTCTCAGATCAATCCACACTTTCTGCTGAACAGTCTGCAAACCATATATGCACTGAGCCTGGAGCAATCGGAGCGCTCCCCGGAGGTCATTCTTCAGCTCTCCGGCATCCTCAAATACAACCTGTATGAAACGGGGCAGGCCACCGTTGACCTGGAAAAGGAAATTGGAATCATCAGGGATTACGTGAACATGTACCGCCACCGGGTGGATCCGGACCGTGCTGAAATAAAATTAGAGAGCAAGGGTGATCCCGAAGGATTGATGATTGCCCCCATGCTCCTGATTCCATTTATTGAGAACAGTTTCAAACACGGACTCCGGGGTGTGAAGGATAAATCCTTTATAGATATTCGTATGGATGTTTCAGGCGATAATTTACTATTTAGCGTGCGAAACAGCCGGAGTAATTCCGATCACGCCGGAGTGGATCAAAGAAAGGGAATTGGCATCAAGAATACCAGGCAGCGGCTGGAGCTGCTTTATCCCGGTAG
>JAYEOJ010000274.1:0-3298 GCA_034722835.1 Bacteroidota bacterium
AGGTCGGAAACAGGGAAAATTTCAGGGTACAGGGAACTCAACGCCATAGGCGTAACACTGTCGCAAATGATGTTGAGGAGAAACAAAGCAGAAGTACTGGCTGAGTTGCCCGAACGAATGGATAAGATGCTGTTTGTGCCCATGACCGAAAAGCAGCTTGAGCTTCATGACGAGTTCAACACAGTGGTTGCAAAGTTGGTACACAAGTGGAGAAAGCTTGGCTTTTTACCGGAGAAGGACCGCCAGCGGTTAATGATTAACCTGAACATGATGAGGATGGTGTGCGACAGCAGCTTTATCCTTGACCAGGAGTCGAGGCACGATACGAAGGTCGACGAACTGATGAGTATCATTCAGGAGCTTATCAGTGAAGGGGACGAAAAGATGGTGGTGTTCAGCCAGTGGGAACGGATGACCCGCATTGTGGCCATGGAACTTGATAAACAGGGGATCGGGTATAAATATCTGCATGGCGGGGTTCCGGGCGTAAAAAGGGAGGCGCTGTTTACCGGGTTCAACAGGGATCCTGAGATCAGGGTGTTTCTTTCCACAGATGCCGGCGGAACAGGACTGAACCTGCAGTCGGCCTCCTTTATGGTAAATCTTGACATCCCATGGAACCCTGCTGTGCTGGAACAACGCATTGGAAGGATACACAGGATGGGACAGAAAAAGAAGGTATCGGTGATTAATATGGTCTCCGCAGGAACCATAGAACACCGGATGACCGAGGTTCTTAAGTTCAAGTCTTCACTGGCTGAGGGCATTCTTGACCAGGGAGAGGATGTGATCTTCCTGGAAGAGAGCAAATTCAAAAAGCTGATGGATACCGTGGAGCGGATGGTGCCTGAACAGCCGGTTGAAGAGAACGTATCTGTTGCTGCTGAGGATGAGATGATATCCGAGAAAAAGGATATGAAAGGAGTACTTGAGCCGGAGTTGACTTCGGATGAGATCGGACCCGGATCCCTGACTCAGTTTGATGAAGGTGAGGCAGAGGAAGATGCTGGTGCTGGTGCTGGTGCATCTTCGGATATGCAAGAGAATGAAGAGGATAAAAAAGACCCCGGTCCTGAGCAACTGATTCAAAACGGGATCAGCTTCTTTTCGGGTCTGGCAAAGACATTCAACGATCCGGAGGCTACCAGAAAGCTGGTATCAACTATTGTCAAAAAAGATGACAGTGATGGTAAAACATACCTGCATATACCGGTGGAAAGCGAAAAGACGGTGGAGAACGTGCTCACTGTAATTGGGAACCTGGTTAAGCACATGGGGTAAGGGTTAGCGGGATTTCCCGCGAAAGAAAGTAAGCGTGATGTTATAGTCGGAAATGCAGGAAGGAATACCCAGGGAAGTAACTGATAAAGAGGGATTTTTATCGGTATGTCTAAGCCTCCACAGGGGATACAATCCTATTCTTCCAGAAGAAATTCTTCAAGGTTGCCGGGTGTAATGGTCCTGGCCTCTTTTAGCGGATATGCTTCTGTGAACGATCTGGAGAACCGGGCTCCTTTCTTGTGACTCAGTTTGAATTCGAAGGCCGAGAAACGGGCATCCTGCTCCTCAATGAAATCGATTTCCTGTTGCCTGAATGTTCGCCAGAAATAGTAATTCCCATAGAACTGGTGGTAATTCAGCATTTTGATACGTTCGCTAATAATGTAATTCTCCCACAGCGCTCCTTTGTCAGTTCTCATTTCAAAGGGCTGGAAATTGCCAATAACGGCATTCCGGATACCGTTGTCGCAGAAGTAAATCTTCTTCCCCTTTTTAATCTCATTTCGCAGGTTCCGGCTCAGTGAATTCAGGCGGAAAATAATGAAGGCTTTTTCCAGGAGGTCAATATAGCGTTCCACCGTTTCCTTATCGGCCCCGGTAATTTGAGCCAGTTCATGATAAGATACTTCCGACCCGATCTGTAATGCCAGGGCCTTCAGTAGTTTGTCAAGTAGAGAGGGTTTCTTTATGGTGCCAAAGGAGAGTGGGAACAGCTGGTATTCAAGTTTTCGGCCTGTCAGAGGTTCATTAACAGTATTGGCAAGTTCCAGTGCGGATGAGCCGCTCACAATGAGCCGGACCCCTTCAAGGTAATCCGTAATGCGTTTAAGGGATATCCCTATATCAGGGATCAGTTGAGCCTCATCGATAAGCACATAGCTTGAATCTCCTATAAGAACACGCAACCTGTCCGAGGATAGATTGCTTATTTGCTCCCTGGCATCCGGTTCGTCACCATTGATTAGCAGATATTTCGATTCATCCTGTATCTAAATCGAAAAATTACCCCAATTTAATCTGTATTCAACTGTCATTCAAGGACAAAGTCCAGGTAGTTCTCCCGGTTAATGGTGTGAAAGTCTACTTTGCCATATAATTCTGTGAACTCTTTGGGTGGAGCCGGACTGGATTTACCCCATTTGAACTCAAATGCGTTCAGGTGATTATTGCTTTCCTCGATGTAATCAATTTCGTTTTGCCGGTAACTTCGCCAGAAGAATCTGTTCACATACATTCTCTTTTGTTGAAGGAACTTTTGACGTTCGCTCATCATGAAGTTTTCCCATAGTTGACCTGTGTCGTTTCTCAGATCCAGTGTATTGAACTGATGAATGATTCCGTTTCGGATTCCGTTATCGAAAAAATAGTATTTTGCCTTTCTGCTGATTTCATTTCGCAGGTTCTTACTGTAGGCCCCTATTCTGTATATAACAAACCCCTTTTCAAGCAGGTACAGATACCTCTCCACAGTACGGGTGTTGAGACCAATCTTTTTTGCCAGTTCATGTATGGAAACCTCATGCCCGACCTGGAAGGCCAGTAACTTGATGAGGTCCAGGAGCTGTTTCGGGCTTCTGAGTCTGTCAAATCCCAGGATATCTTTTAGCAGGTACGAATCGACCAGATCTCTTAGAATTTCTTTCTTGTCATCATAGGTTTTTGCTGTGTGGACCTCCGGATACGAGCCATATACCAGGAACTCATCCAGTTTTTCCTTTAATTCAAATCTGGTATGTATGGCAGCCAGTTCCAGTTGCGAAAATGGGTAGAGTAAAATTGTTTTCTTTCTGCCGGTCAGGGGTTCTCCTACCTGCTGTTCCAGATTGAAAGATGAAGAGCCTGTAGCAATGACTTTCAGGCCGGGTATCTGGTCAACCAGGATCTTTAAGCCGGTCTCTATCCCCGGGATTTGCTGGGCTTCATCAATGACAATCAAATCATATCCGGCAGCATATTCCCTGATCTGAGTAAAATCTTCTGAACTGAGAATATTCCGTATACGTATGTTATCGCCTGA
>JAYEOJ010000275.1:0-3290 GCA_034722835.1 Bacteroidota bacterium
GAAAGGATATTCAAAGCGAGCCCGGAAAAAAAGATCATCAAGCATGCCTGTATTCCGGTACTGGTATTCCATGAAAAGGAATAAACGTTGATACCTAAGCAGAGGCTTCTGGAATAGGTTATCCATTCAAAAAGAATCAATGCTTCAATATGGGAAGAAAGAAAGGCATCATGAATAAAAAGAACGTTGTGCAGGCGATCATTAATGAAATCGAGAAGGACTATCAGGAATTCAACATCAGAACCAGTGTGGTGGATGGTTATGAACCACCCGCAAGAATCTCCGCAACCGGGGATCAGCATAACGGGGATGCCCTCGATATGGTAATTGAACTGATCAATGACAACAAGAAGCAGTTGGTTTTTCTGGCGGAAGAATTATTAGTCATGGAGGTGCTTCATGAAAATGATGTGAAAAACATACTGGATGGGTAGGACCAATAGAGGATCAGCTTATTAAGCTCATTCAGTTGATCTGGATTAGATTCTGGTATGTTGCTTTTAACTTTGGATAGTATGAAAAGGATGCTTGTACTCATAAAGAATCTGGATACCTCGGAGAAACTCATTGAATATGTACTGAACCTGGCGAGAGATCTGCACATGAGTGTTCAGCTTCATTATGTGGAAAATCCAAGTCAATACCCACTGGGCGTCACTGACCTGAACGAAGATGCTGTTGCCCAATTACAGAAGAGTCTTGAGGATATAATTGTTAAAGCCGGAAAGCAACTGGCTTATCAGGTCAATACCATCATGAGAAAAATATCCGGGAGGGTAATTGCCGAAGTCACCACAGCAATAGGGAATGAAATCACCTTGTTAGAGGAAATGGTCGAGACAAACAAGATCCAAATGGTTATGATAGAGGGTCATGGTAGTAGCAGCTTTACACTTAAAGATGAGTTTGCCAACCAGATTGTAAGAAAGATCAACTGTCCCATATGGGTTATCCCTGAAAATTCCGAATACCGGCCTCCGGTAGAGATAATATATGCAAACGATTATCATGAAGAAGATATCGCTACCCTTAAAAAGATAATAGACCTGACTCGCCTTTTGTCTCCAAAAATCACAGCATTGCATATTACACAGAACGCGGATTTCGACTTGAAGATCAAGAATGCTGGCTTCCAGAAGATGCTCGAAATCAAAACCGGTTATAGTAATATCAAGGTAACAGCTTTCATTGAGAATAACGGGGATAACATGGTTCAGATCATTAATGGGTTTGCATCGCGAATAAATGCAAGCCTGATTGTGGTACTGAAAGAAAACAAGTCTTTTCTTGAGAGGATATTCAGCACGGATTCTGCGGAAGAGATCATCGAAAAGGCCTGTAGTCCGGTACTGATTTATCATACCAATAAATGAAAATAAAATGATCTATTGGTTACAGTCTATCACCACATTTCGGAAAGATATGAATTCTTTCGATCGATTTAATAAAACAAAAGAGAATGTATATGGTTAGTAAAAAGAACATCGTACAGGCAATCATTGACAACAGCAGTATCATTAGGAAGATCAAACACTTTCGGACAGGTGTCAACACACAGATTGCATGCTGTACATCCTTCCTCTATCCACACTTTCTTAATAGCCATAATTCAATGGTTTAATGTTCTTACATTTGTTTTAATCGTAGTGAATCAGTAATGATCACGCCGACTAGCTCCAAATCCCTCATAGCCTTTTCACCGTCACCAGGATTGGCTCCCACTGCGGCCACTGCATCTTTGACAATGAATGTGAGAATGTTCTTACTAACGGCTTCCAGAGCAGTAGCTTTGACACAGTACTCTGTGGTCAGACCGGCCAGGAACAATCTGTTGACATCATGTTCCTCAAGATAAGATTGCAGGTCAGCATTGGTAGCATCAAATGCTGAATACCCGTCATCTTGAGACCCGGTTCCTTTCAGAAAAACCGTATCAAGATTCTGATTAAGGAATTCCCCAGGGAATGCTGCACCTTCTGTATCCCTGATACAATGCGGAGACCAGTGGTTAAAATGTAGCGTGTCCGGAGGATGCCAGTCCCTGGATGCTATAACCACATCAAATTCTTTCATGATCCTGTTGATAACTGGTATGATCCGATTACCTTCCGGAGCTGGCAATGCTCCTCCGGGTAAAAAATCATTCTGCAAATCTATGATCAATAAAGCGTTCATAATATAACTTTTCGCCGGCTTTCCAGTGGTTAAGTTAAGTACTAAGCACCGTATACCCGGTGGTTTGTTTCTTGAGATGATCCCTGAGCCTCAAAAGGGCAGAGCTGATCCCAACTTCATAAGTCTGGGGGAAGACAAGCCTCTTATGCTCTGCTGGTAACTGCCGGAGCCTCTCCTGTGTGTACTCCGCGATTTCATAGGCATTGGAGATTCTATCAAACACCTTCCCCTGCTCCATCACACTTTGGATCAGTTTCTCCTTTTTATTCTTGCTTATTTTAGTGCGCGTTCCGTATTCAAATGGGTGAGAAATGGTCCGGATTTCAGATTCATTTTCCAGAGTAATGGCGTCAGCCCGGAATAATCCATTTTCATCCAGGAAGCGGTACACAGTTTTTTTCCCTGGCAGCGTGATTTTCCCTGTATTCTCAGAAATCTTTAGTGTGGGTAATTCTTCAATCATACTCAATTTGTAAACTCCGTCCAGAGCACCTGATCCTTTTCCGGTGGCCAGGGCAGTTCCCACACCAAAACCGTCGATAGGGGCTTCCTGATTCAGAAGACTGGAGATAATGTGTTCATCAAGCTGATTGGAAACGATGATCCGGACATAATCAAGTCCGGCCATGTCAAGCATTTTTCTTGCTTTTTTACTGAGGCAGGCAAGATCGCCGCTGTCAATGCGGATCCCTTTCAGTTTTAATCCCTGTTCTTCCATATCCAGGCCCACGCGAATGGCATTCGGGAGACCGCTGTTCACCGTATCGTATGTATCCACCAGAAGTATACACTGTTCGGAATACAGTTCTGCATATGTTCTGAAGGCAGTGATCTCATCATCGAAGGACTGGATCCAGGAATGGGCCATTGTACCTGATGGTTCTAGCCCGTATTTCGCTGCACTGAATGTGTTGGAGGTTTTCTGAAATCCGCCTATAATAGCAGACCGGCTGGCCTGAATTCCACCGTAACCATGTGCCCGGCGCAGCCCGAAATCCATTAACAGCCTGTCACCGGCAGCCTGCCTGATCCTGGCAGCTTTTGTGGCAATGAGTGACTCAAAGTTTATCAGGTTAAGGACGACTGTCTCAACCAGTTGTGTTTCGATAAGCGTT
>JAYEOJ010000276.1:0-3289 GCA_034722835.1 Bacteroidota bacterium
GGGTCTGATGGGTACTGGAAGTCGGTTTTACCACCACCCTGAAAGTGATTTCGTTTCCATTGGAAATTCCCCCGTTGATTCCCCCTGCATGATTGGTCTCGGTGCTGCCATCGATGGAGATAATACTGTCGTTATGTTCACTTCCTGTCATCTTCGCAGCGCGGAATCCGGCACCAAACTCAATTCCCTTGATAGCAGGTATGGAGAAGATCATATGACTCATCACAGCCTCAACAGAATCAAAGAAAGGTTCACCTAGACCTGCAGGTACGGATGCAATGGTACACTGGATGATCCCCCCGATAGAGTCCCCGCTGGCAATGGCCTTATCCAGCGTTTTTTCTATATCGCTGCTTCCACCCACTTCCAGGATGGAGGCCTCTACCTTTGAAGGAGCCATTATCTTTTTCGCAAGTACCCCCGCAGCCACCAGTCCCAGGGTCAACCTTCCGGAAAAGTGTCCCCCACCCCGGTAATCCTGGAATCCTCCAAACTTATAACGGCCCGTAAAATCGGCATGTCCGGGCCGGGGGGTATCCTTCAACTGACTGTAGTCGCCCGAACGGATATTGGTATTCTCAAAAAGGATCATGATAGGGGCACCGGTGGTCCGGTCCTCAAACAGTCCGCTCATAATACGCGGGGTGTCAGGTTCCTGTCTGGGAGTGGTCCCTTTTGCCCCACTTTTTCTCCTGGAAAAATCGGCTTCGAAATCCGATTGTTTCAAGGGGATGCCTGCCGGACAACCATCGATCACGATTCCTACAGACGCTCCGTGTGATTCGCCGAAGATACTTACTTTGAATATTCTACCGAATGAGTTCATGATTCATCAATCACTTTATAAATTTCATTCAACTGTTTCACTGTCAACTGTCCCGGAGCGGTCTCCTCCCCTTCATCAAGGGAGGCAAAGGTAAATGCTGCACCCAGGTAGGGTCCGATCACCCGGGTGATTCGTCCTTTTGGTCCCATCCCCAGGATAACCTTCTTCCCCGGAATCTCAAAAAGACTGAGCAGGTTCCGGATATCCTCCGGAGCATTCACCCGGGTCGCAATTTTAACAATCTCCGCCCCCTTTTCATAAGAGGCAATCATCAGCGATTCCAGATCCTCCCGGTCGGCAGTTCTTTTAAAATTATGATAGGAGATAATCACCCTGGTTCCAGTCTCCTTTGCTGCACTGGTCAGAAGTTCCATCTCCCCGGCTCCCGTCTCAATCTCAATATCCACATAGCTTGCTCCCAGCCTCATCCCCGCTTTCAACAGTTTTATCCGTTCCTCATCGCCATAGACTCCGGGCCTGCAGGTGACAATCGTCTCTATGTTTGATGGAATCAACGGGAAGAGTTTTGAAGGAGCTTCTTTGATCAGGTCAAGTCGCAACTCAATCATGGCGGCTCCCGAATGGATGGCCTCATTCAATCCGGACATATGTGCAACACTAACACAAATCATGGATCATGGATTTTAATTCCGTCAGTTCAATGGGTCTGATCAGGGTCTTTCCCAATCCCTTCAGCAACACGAAGTGAACATCCGTTCCACTCTTCTTTTTGTCTTTCCGGATGTTCTGATAGACTTCTGAAGAATCCAGCTTCATTTTAGTTGGCAGACCTGCAGAGAGAATAAGCTGTTCCACACGATCCACTTCAGTAGACGAGAGGAGTCCCTGTACATGTGAAAGCCTGGCTGCCAGCACCATCCCCATGCCTACGGCCTCTCCATGCAGATTCCCTTTATGACGCTCGATAGCATGTCCGATGGTGTGTCCGAAGTTCAGGATCCTGCGAAGATCCGACTCCTTTTCATCCTTCTGAACCACATCAGATTTAATTGCAGCTGATTTTGTCACCACATGTTCCAGCACACCCATCTCCTGCTTCAGCAAGAGCTCCATATGCTCCTCCAGATACTCCATAAAGCTGAAATCACGGATAAAACCGTATTTGATCACCTCTGCAATACCTGAAACAAACTCTCTGGGAGCCAGGGTTCCCAGCAAAGAAAGATCACACCAAACAAAGGAAGGTTGCCGGATGTTTCCAACCATATTCTTATAACCGTTCAGATTCACTCCATTCTTCCCCCCGATGCTGGCATCCACCTGGCCCAACAGCGTGGTGCTGATAAAACCAAAAGGAGTCCCCCTCAGAAAGGTAGAAGCCACGAATCCGGCCACATCTGTGGCAAGTCCGCCACCCACTCCCACCATCAGGGTGGAGCGATCCGCCTCCAAAGTAATAAGCTCCCTGTATAAGGCTTCCACAGTTTGAAGGGTTTTACTGGACTCACCTGAGGGTATGATAACGGATCTGAAAGGCTCAAAAATATCATGATGATGAAAGTTTACGTGCTCATCAATCATTAAAACGGGCTCCTGCTCCAGGTTAATAAGACGAGAGGAGAGCAGTTCTCCTACAACAATATCGGTAGCTCCTGTGGATGTGGATAGTTGTAGTTGGTACATCAGTTCTATTCTTGGTTCATCACCTCGGTCTGGTGGTTGATAGACTCCTGGTGAATGGAACGGAACAATTTAATAATAAACTCTTCACTAAGCCCCTTTCTGTTCCCAAGATTTAACCTGGTTTTCAACATATCATCCCATCGCTTGGTCTGCAGGATGGTAATGTTATTATCTTTCTTGTACTTACCTATCTTCTCCGAAACTCCCATCCGTTCCTCCAGGATATTAATGATCCGATCGTCCAGCTTATCGATCTGGTCGCGCAGCTCGGCCAGGGTCAGCATCAGTTCTTCATTGATCTCCGGGTCCCGAAGTATCAAGCGGTCAATAATCTGCTTCAATCCATCGGGTGTTACCTGCTGTCTGGCATCGCTCAGAGCCTTATCTGGATTGCAATGGGTTTCGATAATCAATCCATCGAAGTTCAGGTCCATGGCTTTCTGTGAGATGTCGTAAAGAAACTCTCTGTTGCCGCAGATATGGCTGGGATCTGTGATGATCGGCATCTTTGGTATTCTTCTGCGCAGCTCAATGGGAATCTGCCACTGGGGAACATTACGATAGAGGGTCTTGTCATAGCTGGAAAATCCCCTGTGTATGGCCGCCATCTGTTTGATGCCGGCGTTGTTAATACGTTCAATGGCCCCGATCCAGAGGTCCACATCGGGATTCACCGGATTTTTTACCAATACCGGAATATTCACACCACGCAGACTATCGGCAATATCCTGCACGGCAAAGGGATTGGCCGATGTCCGGGCACCTATCCAGATAATATCCACACCATATTTCAGGGCATCATATACGTGTTTTACATTG
>JAYEOJ010000277.1:0-3282 GCA_034722835.1 Bacteroidota bacterium
ATTTGGCAAGCTGGCTTCGGTAAGTATGATGTACCTGATTCAGACCCTGATTAATATTGTGATCCCCAGCGGTTCTGCAAAAGCGGCCCTGACCATGCCAATCATGTCTCAGTTCTCTGATCTTATCGGTGTTTCAAGGCAGGCCACGGTAATGGCGTTTCAACTGGGCGATGGTTTTACCAACATGATCACACCCACCTCCCCGGTCCTGATCGGTGTACTTGGAGTGGCTAAGATCCCTTATGAAAAATGGCTCAAATGGGTCCTGCCTTTTATGGCCATCTTGATTTTTCTCGGATGGCTGCTGCTGATTCCCACGGTTAGCATGAGCCTGAACGGGTTCTAAGAAATCTGCAATCCCGTGCTACCTGAAACTGATCCCAATGCCCACTGACTGTGTCGCATAGAGGGTATAGGTGAAATCGTAATGCAGGGTCAGCACACCCAGTTTAAGCCTTGCTCCCACATTTACACGCAGGTTATTGAAGTTCTTATAAGACAGATCAATGGGATTCTCTGCAATTTCGTAGGTGACTCTTCCAAAATCGGCACTGCTCTCATCCAGAATCACGGTGCTGATCGGATAGTGGCCTTCTGCCATCAGCTCAATCATGGAACTGGCATAGCCTATTCCCTGGTAGAATGAAATCACAGGAAAAGTTTGAGAGGCGATCAGGTTCAGGGTCCACCCCTCCACTTTCATGGTAATAAACTGATCATCCCAATTATAGTCAGGATAGGGATCGACCTCTACAAGTGGCTGGGGTTCAAGCATAACATGAACTGATGAAGTTACTTTTGTATACCCTCCCTGGGCACTGATATCCAGAATCTTGATATTCTTCAGAAAGGGTAGCCATTGTGATATGGAGTGCTTGCCTCCCACTCCCCAGAGCCCGATTTCTCCGTAATCCTTGTATCCTACCATGGGAATAAAGCGGGCAGAAATATCTGTTCCAAAGGGGAGCCCGACGGTCAGCTGGGCCATGGGAAGGGGAAAAAAATCCACTCCGGCCCCGTCTGGCACTGTAAAACGGGCATATTCCACCTCCTGCATGTTTCCTCCCCCCATGTCGACCATCTGAGTGTATGAGATGGAAGGACGATTCTCCTGTTCTCCGGCGATGGTGGGTGCGACAGTTCCGGGATTTGGTTCAATGGTCCCATTCAATTCCAGGTCAGCAAGATCAAAAGCAAGTGCTGAAGACGGAGCTTTAGCCCAGCTAACAGTTGCCGTTATATCTAATCCACCCAGTTCATGAGGTCTTGCTGTATTGTACCAGCCGGCATTCAGATCCGATCCAAGGATGTTGGCATAAGGTTGCAGGTATTCCTGCAGAAAAACTTCCGCATCATCAACACCACCGTAGATATAATCCATTGAGAGTGTTTGGGAGAAGAGTGGAGCCAATATCCCTCCGGCTAATAACGATAGAACTATCCTTGCCCTTATTGCGATTTGTTTCATCATAATATGCTTTACTTTCGGCATCAAAATTAAAAAAAACCTAAATTTGTCATCATGTCTCCCGCATTTCAGTTCCCCAACCAGCCTCTTGCCGATCGTATGCGTCCAGTGACCCTGGATGACTACATAGGACAGGAGCATCTTGTGGGACCCAATGCAGTTATACGTAAAATGGTGCTTTCGGGTTCGCTTAGTTCATTTATTTTATGGGGACCCCCTGGTGTGGGCAAAACTACACTGGCCAGCATTATCTCCAAACAGCTTGAACGTCCTTTCTACAGTCTTAGCGCCGTATCTTCTGGAGTTAAGGATGTTCGGGAGACCATTGACAAGGCAAAAAAAAACCAGTTCTTCAACCAACCCAACCCCGTCCTCTTTATAGATGAAATACACCGTTTCTCAAAATCACAGCAGGACTCACTCCTGAGTGCGGTGGAACAAGGCATTGTAACCCTGATCGGTGCAACCACAGAGAATCCATCCTTTGAGGTAATATCACCCCTGCTTTCCCGCTGCCAGGTCTATATCCTGAATTCACTATCAAAGGAGAACCTTGAATCTTTGCTGCAACGTGCTCTGGATAAGGATCCCTATTTAAAGAAGCTGAACATCAAAATACAGGAAGACAAAGCGATGCTTCAATACTCCGGCGGGGATGCCAGGAAGCTGTTAAATACCCTGGAGGTAGTGCTTAGATCGGAGAGCTCAGGCGAAGATTTCAGTGCGGACCAGGTCATTAAGATTACAGATGATCTGGTTACTGAGCGTCTTCAGGAGAACATGGCCATTTATGATAAAAACGGTGAGATGCATTACGATATCATCTCTGCTTTTATCAAATCAGTAAGGGGGAGTGATCCCGATGCTGCAGTTTACTGGCTGGCCAGAATGCTGGCCGGCGGGGAGGATATAAAGTTCATCGCACGCCGTCTGGTGATCCTGGCTTCGGAAGATATCGGCCTGGCCAATCCAAATGCCCTGTTGATGGCAACCAACTGTTTTCAGGCAGTACATATGATCGGAATGCCCGAAGCAAGAATAATTCTCTCTGAAACGACTATCTACCTGGCTGCCTCACCCAAAAGCAATTCTGCCTATGCAGCCATAAACCAGGCACTGCAAACGGTGCAGCAATCAGGCAACCTGTCGGTACCGCTTCACTTAAGGAATGCACCCACTTCCCTTATGAAGGATCTGGGATATGGAGAAAATTACCAGTACGCACACAATTATGAAGACCACTTTGTCCGGGAAAAATATCTTCCGGAGGATCTGGAAGCGCCACAATTTTACCAGCCGGGAGAGAATCCCCGTGAAGAGGAGATGCGCAAGCGGCTTGACCATTTGTGGAAAGAGATGAAAAACTATGGGAAAAAGTAAAAATCTGGATGCAATCATCCCTTCCCTTCGCTATGGAGATGGAGACGGTTTCCTTTTGATTGCCGGACCATGTGTGGTGGAAGGCAGGGATATGGCCATGCATATTGCGGAGCATATCAGTACTCTCAGCGAAAGGTATCAGCTCCCCTTTGTATTTAAAGCTTCCTACAGAAAGGCCAATCGTTCACGAATGGATTCCTTTACAGGAATTGGTGATGATAAGGCTCTGCATATTTTAAAAGAGGTGGGGGATCAATTCTCCATTCCCGTGGTCACCGATGTACACAGTCCGGAAGAGGCGGAAAAAGCGGCGGAATTTGTAGATATGCTCCAGGTACCGGCCTTTCTGTGCCGGCAAACCGATCTTCTGGTGGCATGCGCCGGAACAGCTTGTGCCGTATCCGTCAAAAAAGGACAGTTCCTTTCCCCCGAAT
>JAYEOJ010000278.1:0-3275 GCA_034722835.1 Bacteroidota bacterium
GGTTACCTCAGCGGTAACCAGGGGGTGACCATCGCGATCGCCTCCCACCCAGTTGCCAAATGTAATGGAAGGGAAACGCGTGGAATCCTGCACCATTGCAGGATCATAGCCGGCTTCCTTCCAGGCCTGCCTCAGTCGGTAATCAAGAAAAGGCAATACCTCCGGAAACACTTTGTAGAAGTAGTGAAGTACATTTTCCAGTTCCGACTCCAGGGCCGGTTTTTCAATGAAGATCTCACCAATAAACCAGAGTTTGTGAAGGATCCGTTTGATGTCGTGTTTTAACTCCTCCTGTTCGAAGCGATTAAACATGGAGTTTTCCCGTTTCACCATGAGCAGGTATAATTGACGGTAGAGCGAAAGCACCACGGGCCGCTTGGCTTCTGTGGGATGGGCAGTAAGTACAGGCTCGGCCTCTATATGCTGGAGCTGCTCCATAATTTCCTCCCCGCTCACTCCCCTCTTCTTTAAATCAAACAACACCTTTCCCCACAATCCATTTACACTTTCAAGCCCATCTTTATCCCTGGTCTGCCTGCGGTTTTGTACAGCCCCATTTACTTCCGAAAGGTTTAGTAGTTGGAAAGCGATGGAGTAGAGCTGTAGCAGTTTATGCTTGATTTCACCAGAGAAGTCTGGACTCTTCCCCGAAATCCAGGGAAGTTGGGCCGCCAGCTCTGATTCTCCGTTCTCATCCAGTACTTCAGTAAAACATTTTAGCAGGAATTCCAGGTCCTCATACGGCTTCCCCAGCAAATCTTTGATTTCGTTGAAACGTGTACTTGTCATACGCATGGACTAAAAATACGAAACAATCCTGACAGACCTGATCATAAGTCAGAATTAGTATAAATAATTAAATCCCGCTAATTACCCTGGTTTAGGTATTCCTGCTTAAATTAATATGCTGTTATTTTGCAAGTAATGAAAAGCAGAAGCAGACTCTGGTTTAAACAGATCGGGACGGGCCTGATGATCCTTGTGATGGGTATCTTTCTATTCAACAAGGCTGTTTATACCCATGTGCATATTCTGCCCGACGGGACACTGGTCTCACACGCCCACCCCATTTCGAATAGCGCCGACAGCAACAGGAATACTTCCCACCAGCATTCATCGCTTGAACTCTTCCTGCTGGATATGCTGGAGCTAATTATTCTTAGTGTCCTTGCAGTATTTATTCTCAAACCCATTGCCCCGTCCGACATTAGCGGGGAAGCGACCAAAGATCGGCTTCTCCCTGCCCTGGTACCGGTCCTCCCGGGAAGAGCACCTCCTGCCTGTATGTAAGACCCGGAACAGCATCTCCCTGAGGGGACAGGTGTGTTTCATTTCCAGCTTGCATTCAAGATTACATACAGATTTCAGATATGAACAAATTACTTTTTATTGCCAGTCTATTACTAGTATCCTTCTTTCAGCCCGGCATGGCACAGAAGCGCAAGAGCGATGCTAATATTGTGGGGCATGTGGTTTGCCAGGGGAAACACATCGCCTTTGCCAGCGTATCCCTGAAAGGAACCACCATCGGAACCTCCACCGATGAAACCGGACACTTCCAGCTGATCCATCTCCCCCTGGGTGAACAGACCATCGTGGTCACCAACATTGGCTACAGGTCACAGGAAAAAAAGGTCACACTGGAGCCCAATACAACCCTTGAAATCAAGTTTCACCTGGAAGAAGATGTGATGAACCTGGAAGAGGTAGTGGTTTCGGCCGACCGAAGCGATCAAAAACGAACCGAAGCACCGGTCATTGTCAATACCATTGGAAAGCAGATCTTCCACTCCTCACAGTCCCAGACCCTGGGAGAGGGACTCAATTTCTCCCCGGGTCTCCGCCTGGAAAATAACTGCCAGAACTGCGGATTCTCCCAGGTACGAATGAATGGTATGGAAGGGCCCTATTCCCAGATCCTGATTAACAGCAGGCCCATCTTCAGTGGTCTGGCCGGGGTATACGGACTGGAACTGATCCCCTCCAACATGGTTGAAAAAATTGAAGTGGTCCGGGGTGGCGGATCGGCCCTTTACGGCAGCAATGCCATTGCCGGTACCATCAACATCATCCTGATGGATCCCGTCAGCAGCAGCTACGAGGGAGGAGCCACCTATGCCCTGACCGGGATAGGTATGGATGGATCGGGTGGCCCGGCATCGGACTACTCTTTAAACTTCAATACCTCGCTTGTTTCGGATGATCACAAATCGGGCCTCTCCCTCTATGGTTTCACCCGAAGCAGGGAGATGTTTGACGCCAACGATGACAGTTTCTCCGAGCTGGCCCCTTTGAAAAACCTAACCTTTGGCACCCGGGTATTCCACCGCTTCGGTCACAGGGACAGACTGGCATTTGACTACTTCGCCATTAATGAAAAGCGTGACGGAGGCAATATGCAGGATTATCCCCTGCACGAACGTGACATCGCCGAGTCCCTGACCCACTGGATGAACGTGGCTGGTCTGACCTATGAACACTATTTCCGGGATTACGATATGCTTTCCATCTATGCCTCCGGACAATTCCTGAACAGGGATTCCTATTACGGAGCAGAACAGTCATTACGTGGGTACGGGAATTCCAGGGACAGGTCATTCAACCTGGGCCTGCAATACAAGGCCGTTTTCGGCAATTCATCCCTGATCAGCGGCCTGGAGAATACCAGCGGCTTTCTTCTGGATAAAAAACTGGGCTACCCCGACCTGGACAACGCCACTGTGGTTGACAACCTTATCATTGAGATCCCACATACGGCCAATACCATTGTAGCCGATCAGTCATCGGTCACAACCGGGGTTTTTGCCCAGTACGAACTAAAACTGAACCGCTTTAAAGCAGCCCTGGGTGCCCGCTTCGATCACTATAAGATCCTTGATCAGGCCCATGAAACAGAACCGGCAAAGGAAGGAAATGTGTTCAGTCCCCGCATCAGTCTTATGTACGAGCTTATGGAATCGCTGCAGGCCAGAGTCAGCTATTCACAGGGATTCAGGGCCCCTCAGATATTCGATGAGGACCTGCACATCGAAACTTCCGGTTCGCGACAGGTCATCCATAAGAATGACCCGGAGCTGAAACAGGAAACTTCCCACAGCCTGATGGCCTCACTGGACTTCAATAAACAGTTTGGCAAAGTCTATACCGGTCTCCTGGTGGAAGCATTTTATACACGCCTGGAGGATGCCTTTGTCAACGAAATTGGGGAACCCGATTCTGCGGGTACGGTCATTTATACCCGGGTGAATTCTGAAGGCGGCGCCACTGTTAAAGGG
>JAYEOJ010000279.1:0-12697 GCA_034722835.1 Bacteroidota bacterium
AAATGCGCTCATTGAGCTTTCAAAACAATGGATAAGAACTCATGCCTGAAAATTTTGAAATAGCGCACATCTGGGTATTTGGCTTGCTCCCTTTGCCATTGCTGGTCTATTGGCTGATTCCGCCTCTCAGGATAAGAAGCGCCTCCTTATCAATCCCAAACTTTCAGAAGGCCCAGGAATATACCGGACAAAGTCCACGCTCTTCAGCCCTGGTAAAGCGAAGAAACATATTTGTATGGATTGGGCTTGTACTGATTTGGATTTTGCTCCTCGCAACTTTCTCATCTCCCCAATTAGTGGGTAAGCCTGAGATGAAGGTGAAAACTTCGCGCAATTTTCTGATAGTTGCAGATATATCTTTCAGCATGGCCCAGAGTGACTGGATGATTGAAAATAAGAGAGCCACACGCTGGGAGGCAGTGAAAAAAGTGATGCACGAGTTTATTTCCAGAAGGGAAGGCGACCGCATGGGACTGATATTCTTTGGCTCGGCTGCTTATATCCAGGCTCCCTTTACTCCCGATCTGAGTACTGTTGACAATATGCTTGAAGAGGCCGATGTAGGAATGGCCGGACAGATGACAAACATTGGTAAAGCCATTGTGAAAGGAATAGAGATGTTTGCACAGGATACCATCAAAACAAAGGTGATGCTCGTGCTTTCCGATGGTGTGGATGCGGGTACAGATATTCTGCCACTTGATGCGGCCGACCTGGCTGAGAAAGATTCTATTCTTGTTTATACCATTGGTATTGGCGACCCGGACAAGCCTGGATCCGATCTGGATGAACTTACCCTGGAAGAAATTGCTGAAATGACCGGGGCCAAATATTTCAGAGCCATGGATGCTGACCGGCTTGAAGAGATATATGAGGAGTTAGATAAGTTAGAGCCCATTGAATATGAAGAGGAAGAGTATATACCAACCACCTTACTATACCACTATCCACTGGGTGCAGCCATTGTTCTTACGCTTCTCCTCTCCTTAATATTTAGTAGCATTTCAGCAATAAAGCTACTTGTAAACAGAAAGAGCATACATGATTGATGGATTTTTAAATATCAATTGGGAGGATTTCCATCTTTTGCGACCACTGTTCCTCTGGTTATTGCTTCCGGCATTTGCCGTTTTGCTTATTGGTTTGATCGGACTGCGTGACCAGGTAAAATGGAAGAAGGTCATTGCTCCTCATCTGAGGCCATATGTAATTAGAAAGGGCAGCGAGGGTAAAATGAGATGGATGCAATCGGCACTGTTCATTTTCTTATCAATCGCCATTTTTGGCGCAGCCGGCCCCACCTGGGATAAAATCGAAGTTCCCGGGAAAACACTTGAAACGCCTCTGCTTATTCTCCTCGATCTCTCCCAGAGTATGATGGCAGATGATATTCAGCCCAACCGGCTGGAGAGGTCTAAATTCAAGATAAATGATTTATTGGATGCCAATCCCCGGGCCCGTACGGCACTGATCGGTTTTGCCGGAACTGCGCACACCATCGTTCCACTCACCGGTGACTACAAAATAATCAAGAGCCACCTCGATGGCCTTTCACCTGAAATAATGCCCTATCCAGGCACCAACATTGAAGCAGCCCTGGTGCTGGCTGATACCCTGATCAGAGTCACCACTGCTCCGGCCACACTTCTGCTTGTTACAGATGACTTTACGGATGAACTGTTTAATCAGCTTCAACGTTTTGTTAACCAGGGGAAAACAAAAGTTGAGATTTTGCCGATGAACACTGTTACAGGCGCAAATGTACCCGCATCGGGAAGCAAGAGGCCCATGCGTGACAATCAGGGCAACATTGTGCATTCCGCTATGGATAACAACATACTGAACCAGCTTCATTCCATAGAAAAAATTAATATAAACAGGCTGACTCTGGATAATAGTGACATGGAGCTGCTGGCAAAATCAATCAGCGGCAATCTGGAATTCAAAGATAAGGATGAAGAGAAGGAGGACGACTGGCTGGACAAAGGTTTGTGGTTTGTCATTCCTCTTGCTCTTTTTGCCTTGATGTGGTTTAGAAAAGGATGGGTGATTTACTCATTGGTGATGATGATTGGGTTTACCTCCTGCAATAGTAACTCGAGCTTTAGAGATTTGTGGCTTACTCAGGATTTCCAGGCCCAGAAGTTATATGACCAGGATGATTTTGAGCAGGCCGCGGAACTGTTTACAGATCCCATGCACAAGGGGAATGCCTACTACAAATCAGGTAATTATAAAGATGCGATCAGGGCATTCAGTCAGGATACAACGGCCATGGCGGCTTTTAATCTGGGACTGGCTTATTATAAAAATGGAGATTATACTGCTGCTGAACGGGCATTTGGAAAAGCAATGGAAATAGATCCTGAAATGGGGAAAGCCATGGAAAATCAAACACTGATGCAGCAAATGACTAACGGTACAGATGAGGTGAATCCTGAAGAGGCAGAAGAGAGTGTAGCTGCTGAACAGGCTCAAAATGTAGAAAACAAAGATATGGAAGATCTGGGTGGGGGAGGTCAGGAGGCAACAAAAGAGGATATGGAGAAGGAGCGGAAGGAAGAAACTGCAAACACAGATATAAGAAAAGGGAAGGAGCTGGATGAAGTCCCTGATAATTTTGAAACGGGAAAGCAGGATGAATCGCAGAAAATCCTGATGCGCAAAGTAGATGATGATCCTGCGCTGTTTTTAAAGCGAAAATTTGCCCACCAGGTGAAAACAAAGGGCATTAAACCAGAAACTGAAGGAGATAAATGGTAGGTGACAGATGGAAATATGTTTGGGGATTTCTCCTGCTTCTAATCTGGCAGGGAGCTTTTGCCCAGGGCCATCTTTTCAGTGATGTAAAGCTGAACCAGAGCAGCGTGTATGTGGGTCAACCCGTTGAGGTAACTGTTTTAGTATATACTTCCACCTGGTTTACCAGGGGCATTGATCCGGGAAATATTAAAGTAAATGGTGCCTTTACGGTCTATTTCAGATCGGTCAGTTCATCAAAGCAAATCTCCGGAAAAACATATGCCGGTGTTGAAATGATATTTCACGTCTTCCCATATGATGACGAAGATATCCTTTTCCCGTCGCTGGAAATAAATGTTGAAACCCCTGATGAAGGGGATTATAAAGGAGTACGAAGGCTTGTGAAGACCAAAGAGAGAGCGATCGCAGTAAAACCTGTACCGCCCGGAACCAATAAAAGCGAGTGGCTCGTTGCTTCAGGAATGACAGTAATGGAGACCTGGTCGGGTGATAAAACAAGGGTGAAAGTGGGAGATGTGTTGGAACGGAGCATTAGCCGGGAAGTTTCGGGAACTGTTTCAGAGCTTATCCCGCCCATCAACTGGGACAGCCTGTCCGGTGTGAGCCTCTACCTGTCAAGGTCAGAGGTCAACAATCATAAAACCAGGACTGCCATCAGCGCTTCCCGTACCGATGGCATCAGGTATCTGTTTGAAAAAGAGGGAGAAATCACGATCCCCGAAAAGGTAGTGACCTGGTGGAACCCTGTTCATCAAAAGTTGTACAAGCGTACATTGCCTGGGTTTACCATTGATGTGCTTCCCAATCCTGACCTGGGTATGCTTGAAAGTGTACGCGATTCACTGGCTGTTCAAACAGCCGGGCAGGGCGAAGCAAAGGGTGATACATCGGCCATCACCATTTTAGGAGTCTCCTTAAAATGGTTTATTGCCGGCTTAACAGGGTTCCTTGTTATTATCTTTTTGATGATAAAGGGGATCAAGTTGTTACGAAGAATTGTTACACAACACCGGGAGCAGTACCGTAATTCGGAACTTTATTATTTCAGGTATTTTAAAAAAGTATCAAAGCGAAAGGATCCTGTCAAAGCTATAGAGGCACTCTACCGGTGGATTGATCAACTGGACCTGGAAGAACCTACGCTTCAGTATTTTGCCACAAGCTATGGGCCCTCTAAATTGGTCAGGGAGGCAGAACTGTTCCAACAGCATTTTAACTCTGGCAATACTACAGCCTTATCATTTTACCTCAAGGCATGGTCAGAGGCACGAAACAATTACCTAAAAGGAAAAATGCAAATAGGGGGCAGCGGGCAGATTTTGTGGATAAACCCTCACCCCTAGTCAATATTAGGTATTTTGGTGTTTTAAACATTAGTTCAAACTAAACTTACCATGAGGATGAGAAATCTTGTTTTAGGAATGATCGGAATGATAGCCCTAAGCCTATTCACAGGCAGTTCGACAGGTGATGTTTCAAGCAGGGAAACAGATCACGACAAGGATTCAATGCGTGTTGTGATGCGTTTTGAATTGAAGGTGAAACCAGAGAGTGTTGCCCTGTTAAAGCAATCTTTTGATGCCTGTAAGGTAGATGTTCTGGCTAAAGAGCCGGGCTGTCTGGATTACTCCTTGTTTCAGTCCTACAATGATAGTACATTGTTTTGCATAACTGAAACATGGGTAACAAAGGCTGATCACAATGCACATATGCAACTGGAGCACACTAAGAAACATCTGGCTGAGACCAAAGGTATGCGTGATCCTTCCTTTAAATCCACATCAAGTTATATGTACTGGATTTGTCCGGAGGTGAATAAGCTAAAGTAAGGAACTAGTCGATCACAGGCCATGCGATCTTGTTGAAATGAAAATCGAACATCTTATAGATCTGGCCGGCTGTATTTCGCGGGGTAGATAGTTCAGGCAATTTATCCTGTTTGAAGAACCCCACATCCAGAGTCTCCATGCCCGTGGTAACCTCATAGTTTTCAGCCTTGCATTCAAGAAAGATCTTGTACGCATAGAAGAGATCCTCCGGGTGCTCGTGGCATTTTTTATCAAAAACAGCCAGCAGTCGGCTCACCTTGACCTTGATGCCCGCTTCCTCAAAGGCCTCTTTCTCGGCTGTTTCGGTGGGAGTATAGCCCACATCACACCAGCCTCCGGGCAGCGACCAGCGTGCATCGGCCCGCTCCTTAACCAACAGGATCTCATCCTTGTGGTTGAAGACTACAGCCCGTACATCCACCTTGGGGGTGCGATAGCCGTTCTTCTCAGGTGTAGCCATTTGTATGGTTTCATTGGACATGCCGGTAAGCAGCGAGATCATATGTATGGCAACCTCTTCCAGGTTGGTATAGCGGTCCAGGTCATAATCATTCTCCGAATAATGAAGCCCGGTTTCGGCCAGTGCCTGCACCTGTTTAGCAAGCATCAGCAGTTGATTCTGTTTTTTCATACCACGAATTAAGGAGCCTAAATTTAACATATTTCTGACTATCTTCGCAGGATGAAAGGGGGGGACAGCAGAGCCAATTTAAAAGGCAGAAAACGCTTACCGCACTGGATGCGCATGCAGATGCCAGGAGGTGACCGTTATATGCAGGTGAAGGAACAGGTGGGCAAACATAGCCTGCATACCATCTGCACCAGTGGAAATTGTCCCAATATTGGAGAGTGCTGGGCAGCCGGAACGGCCACCTTTATGATTCTGGGGGAGATCTGTACACGAGCCTGTAAATTTTGTGCTGTGAAGACAGGTAAACCCTTGCCGGTGGATGAAGGGGAGGCCTTACGACTAGTCGATACCATCCGCACCATGGGGATCCGTCATGCTGTGATTACCTCGGTGGACCGGGACGATCTGCCCGATAAGGGAGCAGGATTCTGGGCCCGAACCATCCGGATTCTGAAAGAGGAGCTACCCGGCCTGAGCATGGAAACCCTGATTCCCGATTTCGATGCCGATCCCGCCCTGGTGCAACTGGTCATAGATGCGGCACCTGAGGTGATTTCCCATAACCTGGAAACCGTTGAGCGTCTCACACCCCTGGTCAGATCCAGGGCGAAATATCATCGAAGCCTGGAGGTGATCAAACAAATTGCTCAGTCGGAAGTGACCTCCAAGTCGGGTCTGATGCTGGGGCTGGGGGAGAGCCAAGAGGAGATAGAGCAGGCCATGGACGACCTGCTGGCCAATGGATGTGAAGTGCTGACTCTGGGTCAGTACCTGCAGCCCTCTTTGGACCATATGCCCGTGGACGAGTACATCCATCCCGATCAATTCGAATATTATCGCAAAACGGGACTTGCAAGGGGTTTTAAAGCTGTGGAATCCAGTCCCCTGGTGCGTTCCTCCTACCATGCGGAAAAACATGCATCCATTTCAAAGACTCATCATGGGGAGTGAGGAAAAACAGCATATCGTATTTGAGGACCTGGGTCTGATCGATTACCAGGAAGCATGGGACTACCAGGAAGAACGTTTTAACCTCCTGGTGGATTATAAGGTTCAGCCCGAGGGCAAGACACGACCCCTTCGCTACCTTCTTTTCTGTGAGCATCCCCATGTCTATACCCTTGGTAAGAGTGGTGATGAACATAATCTGCTTATCCGAAAGGAGTTCCTTGAAAAGATTGAGGCAACCTACTACAAGACCAACCGTGGAGGGGACATCACCTACCATGGTCCCGGACAGGTAGTGGGCTATCCTATTTTAGATATGGAATTGCTGGGATTGGGTCTTAAACAGTACATTGGGCTGCTGGAGGATTCCATCATTGAATTGTTGAAGGATTACGGGATCACGGCTACGCATATGGAGGGAGCCACGGGGGTGTGGCTGGATGCCACCCACCCGGTTAAGGCCAGGAAAATATGCGCCATCGGGGTCCGGTCGGGCAGACATGTCACCATGCATGGTTTTGCACTCAATGTGAACACAAACCTGGACTATTTTACCTATATCAACCCCTGTGGCTTTGAAACCAAGGGAGTAACTTCCATGGCCAAAGAGCTGGGCAGAACCCTGGACTTTGAGCATGTAAAGGAACAACTACGAATTATTCTGTTGCGGAACTTCCTTTCTGGATGTTAAAGGTGAAGCGAACACGGTATTGCTCTGTTATGGGATACCCTGTTCCAGCGAACTTAACAGTATCAGTGCTTCCTCTCTGGTGGTGCCGCAAATCTCCGCATCTGCTTTGAACTGATCACAAACCTTTGGTCGTGCCGGATCATCGAAAATCATGCATCGAAAATCTGCTGAAAGGTGAATGCAGGCTACTCCTGCAGGTTTACCATCCGGCATACCGGGGATGGGAGAGGAGATGGAAGGAGCAATGCAGCAGGCTCCGCATTTTTCTCGACACTTCATTATAGAGTTTTGTATCTCTGGCAAGTTATAAAACTCTTCGAATGATTCTATAAGAGGCCGAAACCTTCTGCTCCAATGCTCTAAGGGGGTGAAATAGAAATAGATTATTCTGATCCAAGATACTCATCGATCTTCTTGGCCACCCTGCGCCCCGATGCAATGGCATTTACCACGAGGCTGGCACCACTGGCAGCATCACCGGCGGCAAAGACCTTCTCCACATTTGTTGCCATGGATTGATCAATGCCAATGTTCTTCCGGCTATCCAGTGAGATGTCCAGTTCTGTCAGCAAACCTTCATGAACAGGGTGTACAAAGCCCATGGCCAGCAGGATCAGATCGGCATCTATCTTCTCTTTGGTACCGGGGACAGCGGTCATCTTATGACTGCCATTCACTTGTTCCCAGTTGACCTCTTCCACCTCGACATGAGTGACACGTTGCTGCATTCCCAGGAACCTGAGGGTTGAAAGCCCCCATCTGCGTTCACACCCTTCTTCGTGGGATGTGGAGGTTTTCAGGGTCTTTGCAAAATAGGGCCAGGGATTATCATTGGCTCGCTGGTCCGGAGGTTTGGGCAGAATTTCAATCTGGGTCACACTTATGGCCCCCTGTCGAATGGCAGTACCCACGCAGTCCGACCCGGTATCGCCTCCTCCGATGACCAGGACATGGCGGTTCTCGGCTGTAATCCTGTTATCGTATGCCACATAGGCTCCGTCATTTACCTTGTTCTGCTGGGCCAGGTAGTCCATGGCAAAATGAATACCATCCAACTCCCTGCCATCTATTAGCAGATCCCTGGGATGCATGGCTCCAATGGTCAGGCAAATCGCATCGTACTTTTCCATCAGCTCTTTTCCCGTGATATCCTTCCCGATTTCTGTTTCAGTCCGGATCTCAATTCCTTCAGCCATCAGTATCTTCAACCTGCGGTCGATGGTATGCTTATTGAGCTTAAAATCCGGGATCCCATAACGCAGAAGCCCCCCGGCTTTTCTGTCTTTCTCGAAAAGAGTAACCGTATGGCCGGCCCTGTTCAACTGGTCTGCCGCTGCCATGCCGGCCGGGCCGCTGCCCACCACAGCCACCTTTTTCCCGCTTCTTACCATGGGCGGATTGGGTTTGATATAGCCTTCCGCAAAAGCTTTTTCCACGATGGCAGCCTCGTTCTCCCGAATGGTGACCGGGTCTTCGTCAATATTCAGTACGCAGGAATGTTCGCATGGAGCGGGACAGATCCTGCCGGTAAATTCCGGAAAGTTATTGGTATGGTGCAGTCTTTCACTGGCTCCTCTCCAATCTCCTTTGTAGAGCAGATCGTTCCACTCCGGGATCAGGTTGTCCACCGGACAACCCCAGTGACAGAACGGAATGCCGCAATCCATGCACCTGGATGCCTGAAGCTGACGGTCCTCTGAATTCAGGACCTGTTCCACCTCGGAGTAGTCGTCCGTGCGCTCGTGAACCGGCCTGTTTCCGGCTGGTTTCTTCTTTATCGTTATGAATCCTTTAGGATCTCCCATTAATCACTCTTTTACAGATCGTTAATCATTTCCACATCTTTCTCAATGCTGGCCAATTTCTTCCTGGTCTCTTCCAGTGCCATTTCAATGAGCACCTTTTTATATTCATACGGAATCACTTTAATAAAGCGCTCCATATAGGTATCCAGGTTGCTCAGTATCTTTTCGGCAACCTTGCTGCCTGTATGTTCATAGTGACTGGCAATCAGATCCGAAAGTTCCTTCTTGTCATTCAGGTCCTCAACAAGAGAAAGTTCTACCATTCCCATATTGCAATAGTAGTCGAAGTCACCCTCCTCATCCAACACATAGGCCACTCCGCCGCTCATTCCGGCTGCAAAGTTCCGGCCGGTTTTACCCAGGACCACCACCCGTCCCCCGGTCATATACTCACAGCAGTGATCGCCCACTCCTTCCACAACTGCAGTGGCCCCGCTGTTACGGACAGCAAAACGCTCTCCTGTAACGCCGGAGATGTAAATTTCCCCTTTGGTAGCTCCGTACAGCACGGTATTTCCGATAATAATATTCTTATCTGATTCAAAGGAGGAGCCCTCCGGTGGAATAACAATTATACGTCCGCCGGCCAGACCTTTCCCCAGGTAGTCGTTGGTATCGCCCTCCAGGTAAAATTCAACACCTGGAGTCAGAAATGCCCCAAAACTTTGTCCGGCCGAACCTGCAAACCGGACCTTTATTGTGCTTTCCGGGAGGCCTTCTCCTCCATACCTGCTTGCAATCTCACCCGAAAGCATGGCTCCTGTGGTGCGGTCGGTGTTTTTAATGGACATGTGAATGGTGACAGCTTCCTGGTGCTCCAGGGCGGGCCGGGCCTGTTCGATCAGACTGTGGTCGATAACGCCCTTAAGTTTATGCTGCTGTTCTTCGGTCCGGTGGAGGGCATTCCTTTTTGCTGCAGGCAGGAATGCTGTCAGATCGCTCAGGTCCAGGTTCTTAATTTTCCAGTGGCTGACCGCTTGATCCCTGGATAATAAGTCGGACCGGCCCACAATCTCATCAAAAGTGCGGAAGCCAAGTTCAGCCATATGTTCACGAACCTCTTCGGCTACAAAACGGAAATAGTTCTCTACAAAATCCGCCTTTCCACGGAAACGTTTTCTCAATTCGTCATTCTGGGTGGCTACTCCTACCGGACAGGTATTGAGATGGCATTTGCGCATCATCACGCAACCCAGCACCACAAGAGCACTGGTTGCAAATCCAAACTCCTCAGCACCCAACAGGGCAGAAATGATCACATCCCTTCCGGTCTTCATCTGTCCGTCGGCCTGCAGGACCACCTTTCGCCTCAGGTTATTCATTACCAGGGTCTGCTGGGTCTCAGCCAGTCCGATCTCCAGGGGTAGTCCGGCATGCTTGATGGAGGAGGAGGGACTGGCCCCGGTACCCCCTTCGGCCCCGCTGATGGTAATCAGGTCGGCCGATGCTTTGGCTACGCCGGCCGCGATGGTCCCCACACCTGTCTCAGAAACCAGCTTCACAGAAATTTTGGCCTTTGGATTGACGTTCTTCAGGTCGAAAATCAGCTGTGCCAGATCCTCGATGGAATAGATATCGTGGTGGGGAGGAGGCGAGATCAGGGTAATGCCCGGAATGGAGTACCGGGTTTTTGCAATAATCTTATCCACTTTATGTCCTGGCAGCTGCCCCCCTTCTCCCGGCTTGGCCCCCTGTGCCACTTTGATCTGAATTTCATCGGCGTTCACCAGGTACTGGGTGGTTACTCCGAAGCGGCCACTGGCCACCTGTTTGATGGCACTCCGTCTGGAATCTCCATCTTCCATTGGTTCAAACCGGAGCGGATCTTCACCGCCTTCGCCTGTATTGCTTCTCCCGCCAATCCGGTTCATGGCTATGGCCAGGGCCTCATGTGCCTCCTTGCTGATGGAGCCATAAGACATGGCGCCGGTCACAAAACGCTTCATGATTTCCTCCACCGGTTCCACTTCCTGCAGGGGGATGGGATTTCGTTTGTAGCTAAGCAAGCCCCTTAAGAAACCGGGACGAGCGGTTTCACAGTCCACCAGTGCTGCATACTCCTTGTACTTCTGGTAGTCGTTGTTCCTGGTGCTCCATTGAAGCAGGGCCACAGATTCAGGATTCCATGCATGGTGCTCTCCGTATTTCCTGTAGGAGTATACGCCTTCGGTTAACATCAGGGAATGTACATCTTCTGTATATGCCTTTCGGTGCGGGATCAGCACCTCTTCTGCAATCTCTTCCAATCCGATTCCTCCGATCCGTGAAACGGTACCTTCGAAGTAGCGTTCGGTCACATCCGGATGAATTCCAATGGCCTCGAAGATTTGTGCCGAGCGATAGCTCCTCAGGGTGCTGATTCCCATTTTTGAAAGGATCTTCAACAGGCCCTTATTCAAGGCTTCGATGTAATTCTCCTGCGCCTTCTCGAAATCCTGCTGGATGACCCTGGTTTGAACCAGTTTTTCAATAATGGCAAAGCTCATGTAGGGATTGATAATGCTTGCCCCATATCCAAATAAGAGGGCAAAATGCATGACTTCGCGTGGTTCGGCCGATTCCACCACAATATCGATTTGCATCCGCTTTCGCTGATTGATCAGGTGGTGGTGTACGGCCGACACGGCCAGCAAAGAAGGGATGGGCGCCTGGTTTTCAGTAATATCTCTGTCGGTGAGGATGATGTAATTGTTGTTCTCGTCCACAGCCTCTTCGGCCTGCTGACAGATAGATTCCACCGCCTCTTCCAGTCCTTCAGCCCCGCGGCTTGCATCGAAATGGATGGGGATCACCCGGTTGGAGAATCCTTTGTACCTTAAATTCTTAACCACCTGGAAATAGGTGTTGTTAATTATCGGGCTTTTGAACTTGACCATTTTCACATGGTCGGGAGTATCATCCAGGACATTGGTCTGCAGGGATCCCAGGTAGCCGGTCAGGGTCATCACCATTTCCTCCCGTATGGGATCAATGGCCGGATTGGTCACCTGCGCAAAGAGTTGTTTGAAATAGGCAAAAAGCCTGTAGGGTTTTGTGCTGAGCACGGTGGTGGGGACATCATTGCCCATGGAGCCGATGGGTTCCTTGGCCGACTCGGCCATGGGCTTGATAATGGTCTCGATATCTTCCCTGCTGTAATTAAAAGAGCTCAGGTACTGCTTGTAGTGCTCTCCCAGTCCAGGTGCCACTACGTTGCCGGTCTGTATGCTCTCAAGACTGACCATATTTTTTCCGATCCACTCCTTGTAAGGAAGGGCTGAGGCAAGTTGAGCCTTCAGTTCTTCATCTCTGTAGATCTTCCCTTCCTGGACATCCACCAGTATGATCTTACCCGGCTTCAGCCGACCCTTTTCCCTGATCTCAGAGGGATCAAAGGTCTGAACACCCACTTCCGAACCCATCACCATCAGGTCGTCTTTGGTGATCACGTAACGGGAAGGGCGTAAGCCGTTCCGGTCGAGCATTCCCCCGATATACCTGCCATCGCTGAAAATCAGTGATGCAGGTCCGTCCCAGGGTTCCATATAGGTGGAGTGGTACTGGTAAAAGGCTTTCAGCTCGGGCGAAATGGGATTTTTTTCATTCCACGATTCCGGGATCAGGATCGACATGGCATAAGGAAGCGACTTGCCACTCATCACCAGGAATTCCAGCACGTTATCCAGGGAAGCCGAGTCGCTCTTATTTGGTTCTATGACCGGGTAAATCTTCTCCAGGTCGCCCAGCACATCTGATTTCAGGATCGATTCACGCGCCTGCATCCAGAAACGGTTTCCCTTCACCGTATTGATCTCGCCATTGTGGGCAAGCATACGGAAGGGTTGCGCCAGGTCCCAGCTGGGGAAGGTATTAGTGCTAAATCGTGAGTGGACCAGTGCAATGGCACTCTGGACCCTTTCATCCTGGAGGTCAAGGAAGTACTCTCCCAGCTGTTCAGAGGTGAGCATTCCTTTGTAAATCAGGATCTTAGTGGAAAGACTGGGCAGGTAAAAGAGTGCTCGCTCCTTTAGTTTGGAGCTGGACACATATT
>JAYEOJ010000280.1:0-3252 GCA_034722835.1 Bacteroidota bacterium
ATGGAGATGAAACTTCAGGCCAGCGATCCTGAGAGTCTGGACAGGGCTGCAAAGGAGCTGGAAGCATTGGGTTATCACCTGGACTGGGAAAATGAACGTAAAGATATCCGGACCATGAACCTGGTATCCGGGATACATGAAATATACCAGGTGCTGGAGAAGGAGAAGATCAAGGTCCAGGAAATGAAAGTACGTGAGAATACACTGGAGGATGTGTTTATACATCTTACCGGGAAAAGCCTGAGAAGATGAGGTGGTATGATGTTTTTATCAAGAGCTTGAAGGAGCAGGTACGGGAATACTGGATCCTGGTACTGACCCTGTTGATGGCCCCATTGTTTATAGCCATCTACTTCCTGATGGCAGAAACGGAAGATCCGGTGTACGATGTGATCCTGGTGAACCAGGACAGGGTAACTGAATACAGGGGTGAGAGCTTTAAGCTGGGAGATTCCATTATCACTTATGCCAGATTGTTATCCCTTGCACCGGAAATGGAAATGATGAAAATCAGCAGTCTGGAGAGCAGGGAGGAGGCTGTTGAAAGACTGCGTACCAGAAAGGCCGATGTGGTTGTGGTCCTGCCTGAAGATCTTTCAGCTTCGGTGGCAGCCTACCAGGACTTATCGGGCCTGACTTCCCGGATAGAACTGATCGGAGATATTACGCAGATGGAGTATCTGGTTGGTGCCATATGGTCGGAGGAACTGATTAACCGCTATATACAGGAGCAGGCCAGGATCAGGATGCCGGTAAGCTGGTACGAGACCACCCTTGGTTTTTCCGGTCAGCGTACCTTCTTTGAATTATATGTGCCCGGACTCCTTATCCTTTCCATCATCATGATTATATTCTCTGCTTCGGCAGCCATTGTTCGTGAACCCGAATCGCGAACCCTGGAACGGCTCCGGATATCCAGACTTTCGTCCCTGGAGTTTCTTACGGGATTATCGCTGGTTCAACTCATTGTGGCAATCCTCAGCCTGCTCCTGGCCCTTTCAACTGCTCTTGCACTGGGTTATACTCTGATTCCGGGTACCTTCTGGTTCATCCTGCTGATCTCCGTACTCACAGCTTTTTCCATGATCAGTTTCAGCCTGCTGGTGGCAGCCATGTGTCGCTCTGTGAAAGAAGTGGCCATCATCGGGACCTTCCCGCTGTTCCTCTTGATGTTCTTTACCGGAGCCGCCTTTCCCGTCAGCGGGGGACATCTGTTTTCCATAGGAGAGTACCAGGTGATGCTGAATGATTTACTCTCTCCCAAATTTGCCATCGAAGCCCTGAATAAGGTGCTTATCAGGGGACTGGAAGTGAAGGATACCATTCCCGAGATGATCGCCCTGGTGGCACTTACATTGTTTTATTTTGTAACAGGAACCTGGGCATTTACACGAAGGCATATGTGGGCTCGCTGACCATCTGCTCATTTTTTTGTAACTTCTTTCCGTGACGCTGTTAAAACCAATAGGATCTCTATGGAGTAGCTGCCTTTTTCTTCTCCTGGCTGCAGGTTCCGTTTCCGTCTCCCATGCACAGGGACTTGTTCAATATCCCTTTGAAGAGAGCCTTCTCGCCGCACAGCAGGAGTCCATATCCCGTATGCCTGACAGATTAAATTCCAATCCCCTGTTGGAAAACTATGATGTGAAGTTCTACGGTCTGGATGTGGAAGCGGACAACCGTTCCGACCGGATCCATGGAAATACCAGTATTCTGGTGGAGGTGAGAAGCCATGCCTTTGACATGCTGGTATTTGAGCTGTATCGCACCCTGGAGGTGGACCAGGTACTAGTGGATGGGGAGGAGGTGAGTTACACCCATGACGGGGATGAGCTCTACATAGATCTGAGCGCTCCCAGGGATTCAGGAAGCCTGGTCACGGCACAGATTTTTTTCGGTGGACAAACCGGGGAGGGCATGGTCATGGAAACAGATGATGAGTGGGGGATCCCGGTAAGCTATACCAGCTCGGAACCTTTCTATTCCAGGGACTGGTTTCCATGCAAGCAGGACCTGAGGGATAAGGCCGATTCGGTGCACGTATTTATCACAACCGACTATAGCCTGATGGGGGTTTCCAACGGGATCCATACAGGGACCACCTATTTTCCGGATGGTAGGGTGCGTTACGAATGGAAGTCCAATTATCCCATTGATTTTTACCTGATTTCCATTGCAGTTGCCGATTATACAGAGTACAACCTGGAGGCAGAGGTCAACGGAGTGAGCACGCCCATTTTCATACAGAATTTCATATACGACGTTCTGGGCTGTCTGGATACCTACAGGGAGCAGATCGATGTAACCATCCCCATTATGGAAGTCTTTTGCCAGTACTTTGGCCCTTATCCACACCGGGAGGAGAAATACGGACATTACCTCTGGCCCAGGGGCGGGGGAATGGAGCACCAGACCATGACCGGCATGGGACATTTTGAATTCTACCTGGTTGCCCACGAGCTGGGCCACTCCTGGTTTGGAAACTATGTGACCTGTGCCACCTGGCAGGATATCTGGATCAATGAAGGATTTGCAACCTTTGCAGGCTACCTGGCCACAGAGATCCTGGGGCCGGAGTATGCCTATGGCGAACGGGAATACCGCTTCGACAGGGCCCTGCTCGAACCCGATGGGAGCGTATATGTTCCTGAAGAGGATGCGGATGATGCATCACGTATCTTCAGCGGGAACCTCTCCTACAACAAGGGGATGGCGCTGTTGTATATGATTCGCTTTGAACTGCAGGATAATGATCTTTTCTATCTGGCCCTCAGGAATTACCTTGACCGCTATGCCAATGATGTGGCCACCGGGCTGGAATTCAAGGAGGTGCTGGAGGAGACAACGGGTATGGATTTTACGGATTTTTTTGATCAGTGGTATTTTGGTGCAGGCTATCCCATCTATGATGTAACATGGGAACAACAAGGGAACCAGCTGACCCTCCACTCCTCTCAGTCCACTTCTTCAACGCATACACCGCTCTTCAAAATGTCCATGGAATATAATATACTTCATGCAGAAGGGGATACCACCGTAAGAGTGTTTCATGGAGCCAATGAAGAGAGCCATCAATTCCAGATCCCCTATGTGGTTAACGATATCGTTATTGATCCCGGTAACCATGTTCTGGATGGCGCGGACCAGGAGGCAAAACATGCCGCAATCGATAAAGATTTACTCCTGTTTTCCATTGCACCCAATCCCAACCAGGGTTTGTTTTACTTTAGTATGAAGGAGCCCTCCGGAAAT
>JAYEOJ010000281.1:0-3249 GCA_034722835.1 Bacteroidota bacterium
AGGGCAGGCAGCAGGATGAACTGTTTCAGATCGGCCGGAAGCTTCAACTCATTTCCTTTCCGGAGATCCGTGCGTTTAACGGCCGAACGGGAATGTGCCAGGCGGGTGGTGATCCGCAACATCACGGGAAGACCAAATTTTTCGGAGAGATCGAAGCCATAGCGTGTCATTTCGTAGGCTTCCTGCTGGCTTGCCGGTTCCAGCACCGGGATCATGGCAAACTTCCCATAAAACCGGGAATCCTGTTCATTCTGTGAGGAGTGCATGGAAGGATCGTCTGCCACCACCACCAGTAATCCCCCGTTCACGCCGGTCATCCCGGCATTGATAAAGGCATCGGCTGCCACATTGAGTCCCACATGCTTCATGCAAACCATGGCACGTTTGCCGGCATAGGACATTCCCAATCCGGCCTCCATGGCTGTTTTTTCATTGGCCGACCACTGGGCGTGCACCTTCCGTTCACGCGCTTCCTTCGATCTCTGTATAAATTCGGTGATTTCGGTGGATGGCGTGCCCGGGTAGGCATATACTCCTGAGAGACCCGCATCCAATGCACCCTGACCAATGGCTTCATCCCCAAGTAATACAAATTCCTTCATGAACAACTGCTTTTGAGTTGCTCAAAATTATACAAAATAAGCAGGGGATTTTGCTATTATAAAACATGATCAGGAGGTGATGGTAATCACCAGCCGCCGTGATCCGCCCCGGTTCCTGAACTCACACAGGTAGATGCCCTGCCAGGTGCCCAGGTTCAACCGGCCTTTTGTAATGGGTATGGATACCGAACTACCGATAATAGAAGCTTTCAGGTGGGTCGGCATAACATAGTTACACTATTTTAATATATAGAATGACATAAATCCAGCATGACACAAATGGTACTCTGATTATAAACTTGTATTTTGGTAACATTAATTCAACTATTAATGAAACACAACTCCGAAATACTGCTATACCAAACCGAAAACGGACAAACCAAGATTGATGTCCGTTTAGAAGAAGAAACCGTTTGGCTGACTATTGACCAAATGAGTGATTTATTTCAAAAGTCACGTTCCACTATCAATGAACACATAATTAATATATTTAGTGAGGATGAACTTGAAAAAGAATCATCAATGAGAAAAATCGGAATTTCCGATTTTTCTACAAAACCTACTAATTTCTATAATCTTGACGTAATCATCTCTGTTGGTTACAGGGTGAAAAGCCATCAGGGGACAAAATTTCGTCAATGGGCAACAGCAAGGTTAAAAGAATACATCGTGAAAGGGTTTGCCATGAACGATGATTTACTAAAACAGGCTGGCGGTGTAAATTATTTCGATGAGTTATTGGCTCGTATCAGGGATATTCGCTCGTCCGAAAAAGTATTTTGGAGAAAAGTCCTTGACATTTATGCCACAAGTATCGATTACAATCCTTCTCTTGAAATGTCGGTTATGTTATTCAAAACAGTTCAGAATAAAATGCACTGGGCAGCACATGGGCATACAGCTGCCGAAATTATTTACCAAAGGGTAGATTCAGGAAAGCCAGGTTTAGGATTGAGAAATTATAAAGGAAAGAAACCGACCAAACAAGAAACTGAAGTTGCTAAAAACTATCTTGCTGAGAACGAATTAAGCATTTTGAACCGTATTGTATCAGCTTATTTGGAATTGGCAGAAGTTCAGGCTCTCAACCAAGAGCCAATGTACATGAAAGACTGGATTGAACAGCTGGATGCATTCCTGAAAATGACACGAAAGGATATTTTAAACAATGCAGGAACAATCAGTCATAAACAAGCTTTAGAAAAAGCTCATACTGAATATCATAGATTTAAGGAACTGAGGAAAAATGAGATTTCAGAAGTGGAAAAGCATTTTTTGGAACAAGTAAACGAGACTGAGAAAAAACTGAAGGATAAGAATAATAACTAACTGATAACCGTTAATACAATTTTTCTGCTTCCACCATGATTCCTGAACTCACATAAATAAATCCCTTGCCAAGTACCCAAATTCAAGCGGTGATTCGTAATTGGGATGGTAAGTTCAGCACCAAACAGGGAGCTCTTTATGTGAGCAGGCATGTCATCGGCACCCTCGAAAATATGTGAATAGAGGGGGTGGTTTTCGGGAACCATGTGGTTGATAAAGGACTCGAAATCGTGCCTGACCGAAGGATCTGCATTCTCATTGAGCGTGAGTCCGGCCGAGGTGTGCTGGATCAGCACATGCATGATTCCCGCTTCGGGCAGATTACCGGCGGCCTCCTCCACCTGGTGTGTGATCAGATGGAATCCCCGGGGATAAGGCGGCAGGTGAAGGGTATGCTGCTTGGTCATGTCTGAGGAAACTGTTAATAATTCACAAATTTACTTCTTAAATGACGCCAGCTGCGCTCTTTCCGCTGTTTTTTTATCTATTTTTGCCGCATGTTTCCGGGTCATTGCAGGGCATACATACGTATTTTACTGGGTCTGTTTATTCTGACGGCATTCTCCGTTCAGGCTGAGGGCCAACGCAGAAGGGATCAGGAGAAGCAACTGGATGAGGACCTGGTCCAGTTTTCGGGAATCGTCAGGGATCTTCAGCACCGTCCCCTTCCCCATGTGAACATTATCATCCTGACCGAAAAAAGAGGGACCACCTCCGACAGGCGTGGCATGTTCTCCTTCGTGGTCAGGCCCAGCGACACCATCCTGTTCAGCCACATGGGACACAAGGGAACCATCCATGTGATCCCCGACTCCCTGGGTGGACAGCAGTATCCTGCTGATATATTTATGGTCAGCGACACTTTTCAACTGGCAGAGGTAAGAATCTACCCCTGGAAAACCTACCAGGAATTCAAGGAGGCCTTCCTGGCGCTGGATCTTCCCGATGACGATGAACAGAGGGCCTATCACAACATCGCCCTGATCAAGACCCAGATCAAGATGAACCGGGACGGAGCCAGCCCAAATTCAAATATTGCATTCCGTGAAGTCATGAAACAGCAGTACAATCAGCTCTATACGGCCGGACAAACCCCCTACTACACCATCTTTGATCCCATGCGATGGGCCAAGTTTTTCAAATCCCTGAAAGAGGGCGACTTCAAAGAGGAGGATTAATAAGATTCTGCACAATTTTCCAGTGCATTCATTAGTTAGTACTATATTCGGAAAATTTCTGATTGTGAACATGCGCCCGCTTCTCTTTTTACTGATTCTGATGCTCACTGCAGTGGCGAAGGGACAGGATACAGGAGTGT
>JAYEOJ010000282.1:0-3248 GCA_034722835.1 Bacteroidota bacterium
TGCAACCACGAAAAAAAAAATGCTAAAACAGGCTATTCAACGATCAGTCATCTTCCCCACTTTTAGCGAATTACATTTAAAAAATTAAAAGTATTATGGCATATCTATTTACCTCCGAGTCAGTTTCTGAAGGTCATCCCGACAAAGTCTCCGATCAGATATCGGATGCATTATTAGACGAGTTTCTTGCATTCGATCCACAATCCAAAGTGGCATGTGAAACACTGGTGACAACCGGACAGGTGGTGCTGGCCGGGGAAGTACGTACTTCAACCTATATTGATGTTCAAAAGGTAGCCCGGGAAACCATCAAGAAAATAGGGTATACCAAAAGCGATTACCAGTTTGAATATAACTCCTGTGGAGTGGTTACGCTGATCCATGAACAGAGTCACGATATCAACCGTGGTGTGGACAGGGAAGATCCCATGGAGCAGGGGGCTGGCGACCAGGGCATGATGTTTGGTTATGCCACCAAAGAAACGGACAACTATATGCCACTTCCGCTTGATCTGAGCCACAAGCTGTTGATTGAAATGGCCAGTATCAGAAGGGAGGAAAAGGTAATGACCTATCTCAGACCCGATTCTAAATCTCAGGTTACGATCGAATATGACGATAACGATTCGCCCATCCGGATTCATACCATTGTTATCTCCACACAGCATGATGAATTCGATAAGGATGATAAGCGAATGCTGGAGAAAATCAAGTCCGATGTAAGAGAGATCCTGATCCCCAGAGTGGTTAAGCAGCTTCCTAAGCGCCTCCAGTCGCTTTTCGATGATCAGTTCATCCTTCATGTAAATCCCACAGGAAAATTTGTCATTGGAGGTCCGCACGGAGATACCGGTTTAACAGGTCGTAAGATCATTGTGGATACCTATGGTGGGAAAGGGGCCCATGGTGGTGGAGCCTTTTCCGGGAAAGATCCCTCGAAGGTGGACCGGTCTGCGGCCTATGCTGCCCGCCACATTGCTAAAAATATTGTAGCTGCAGGTGTTGCCGATGAGATTCTGGTACAGCTTTCCTATGCCATAGGCGTGGTTGAACCCATCGGAGTTTTTGTAAATACCTACGGGAAATCCAATGTGGACCTGACGGATGGTGAAATTGCAAGTAAAATTGAAGATATATATGACCTGAGGCCCGCTGCCATTGAACAGGGGCTGAAGCTCCGCAATCCCATCTACCTGGAAACGGCTTCTTACGGACATATGGGCCGAACCCCTCAAATTATAAAGAAAACTTTTGAGTCTCAGTACTGGGAATCAAGGATCATCGAAGTGGAACTCTTTACATGGGAAAAGCTGGACTATGTAAATACCTTCAAGAAAGCATTCAGCGTTTCTTAAACATATATTCAGGTCTCTTTTCATTGAAATATTGTATATAGCTTTATTGGTTCTAACAAGCTAAGCTAAGATTATGTTTTCAGGGATAGTTGAAGAGGCCGCCACGGTGGTCCATCTTGAAAGGGAGCAGGAGAATCTGCATATCACCATGCAGTGTTCATTTACCGATGAGTTGAAAATCGACCAGAGTATTTCACACAACGGAGTCTGTCTTACCGTGGTACGTATTGAAGGTGAAACCTACACGGTTACCGCTATCCTGGAGACCCTGCAGAAATCGAACCTGGGATTGCTGCAGGTGGGTGACAAAGTAAACCTGGAGCGCAGCACGCGACTTGATTCCAGGCTTGACGGACATATGGTGCAGGGTCATGTGGACCTGACTGCCACATGCATGGATGTAAAAGAAGCTGAAGGAAGCTGGTACTACACTTTTTCTTATGAACCTCAAGGAGAAGAGCATATCACTGTAGAGAAAGGTTCTGTATCAGTCAACGGGGTTAGCCTCACCGTGGTAAACTCACAGGAAACAAGCTTTCAGGTAGCCATTATCCCGTTCACCTATGAGGTCACCAATTTTCACCAGTTTAAAGTAGGGACGGTGGTTAATATTGAATTCGACATCATTGGTAAATACATTGCCAGAATCCTGAAGACTCAGTTAAAAAAATGACCCCATGCAAACTGTTCTTATCCTGGGCGCAGGACTCTCCTCTACTACATTAATTAAGTATTTCCTGGATAATTCGCACCGTCAATGGAAGATTCGAGTGGGAGATATTCATCTTAAAAATGCTGACGATCGGGTGAATGGCCATGCCGATGGAGAAACATTTCATTTTGATGTACATGATCCTGTTCAGCGTCGCAAAGAGGTGGAGCAGGCAAGCATCGTAATCAGCATGTTACCGGCCAGAATGCACCACCTGGTTGCTGAATGTTGTGTGGAACTGGGAAGAAATATGGTCACCGCTTCTTATCTCTCCCCTGCGATAAAGGCCCTGGACAATGAGGCCAGGAAAAAGGGAATTGTACTGATGAATGAGTGTGGTGTGGATCCCGGAATTGACCATATGTCGGCCATGCAAGTGATCAACAAGATTCGCGATGAGGGTGTCGAATTGAAAGCATTTGAATCCAGTACGGGCGGACTGGTAGCCCCGGGTTATGAGAACAATCCATGGCGTTATAAATTCACCTGGAATCCGAGGAATGTGGTACTGGCAGGAAATGATGGTGCCCGCTTTCTCCACAACGGTAAATTTAAATACATTCCCTACCATAAAGTATTCAGTCGCATTGAGACCATACAAGTTCCAGAGCTGGGTGAGTTTGAGGTATATGGAAACAGAGATTCTCTTACCTACAGGGAAACCTATGGATTGCATAATCTGGAAACCATGTTTCGGGGAACCATTCGCCGCCCGGGATTCTGTGAGGCCTGGGATATATTTGTGCAACTGGGGGCCACGGATGACACTTACATCATGGAAAATACCGAGGAGATGACCCACAGGGATTTCATCAACAGTTTTATGGCCTACAGGACCGATATCCCCGTGGAGCAAAAACTGTTGAACTACCTGGAACTTGACAGGGATTCGGACATGATGGAGAGGCTCAGATGGCTGGGGATCTTTGATGATACCAGGATCGGAATAGCCGGTCTGACTCCCGCCAAGATACTTCAAAAGATCCTGGAGGAGAAATGGCAGCTGGAACCGAACGACAAAGATATGATCGTGATGCAGCACCAGTTTGATTTTGAAAAGGAAGGCTCCTGGAAAAAAAGATATTCAACCATGGTCTGCATCGGGAAAGATATGAAGCATACTGCCATGTCCATGACCGTTGGATTGCCCCTGGCCATGGTGGCAAGAAGGATACTTGAGG
>JAYEOJ010000283.1:0-3238 GCA_034722835.1 Bacteroidota bacterium
CAATGACCTGAAAAAATATAAATGTACCGGATTTGCGGGAGTTCCCAGCCATTTCCAGGTATTGCTGCGCAAATCGAAATCATTTAAGACCGATGAATTCCCCGACCTGCGCTACGTGACCCAGGCCGGCGGAAAACTGCACAAGGTGTTTATCCAGGAATTCCTGGATAGTCAGCCCGACATCACCTTTTATGTAATGTACGGACAGACCGAAGCCACGGCCAGGCTAACTTACATGCCACCTGAGCACCTTGTGGAAAAGCTTGGTTCTCTTGGGAAGGCCATTCCCGGCGTTGAGATGGACCTGGTGGACGAGGAAGGCAATCCAGTACTTGAATCGGGCGTGGTAGGCGAACTGGTGGCCAGGGGAGACAATATTATGAAAGGTTACCTGGGCGATGAGGAGTCAACTGCAGCTACGCTGAAGGATGGCTGGCTCCATACGGGCGATCTGGCCTACCGTGACGATGACGGTTTCTTCTACCATACGGCCAGGCGCAAAGAGATCATAAAAGTGGGAGGCCGGCGCATTAGTCCCAAGGAGATTGAGGAGGTAATTGTTACCATCCCCGGGGTAGTGGATTGCTCCATCTCCGCCATTTTTGATGATATCCTGGGAGAAGCACTGAAAGCCGAGGTCGTGGTGGCTGATCTGAACGATCCATCCGTTGAGGAAACGGCATTTAAAAAACTCTGCGGCGAGAAGCTTGCTCTGGAGAAAATACCCCAGGTATTTGAATTCAGCTCCAGGATGCGGGTAGCTGCCACCGGTAAAAAGACCAAGGCATTAAATTCGGTCTAACAGGTATTCCCTGAATTCAGGATATTTGGGCGGAAGAAATACCGCCTCTTTTTCACGTTTGGCAAAGGCGGCTAAGCGTTCCGGCAAGTCCACCTGCATTCTGATGACCTCTTCCACCGTTTCCCTGAACTTGGCCGGATGGGCTGTCTCCAGGAAAATCCCGGTCATTTCGGGATGTTCTTTCCGGTAGCTTTGTGCGGCCCGGTACCCGGTGGCGCCATGGGGATCGAGTAGGTAGGCCCTTCGCTTATGGACCTCAGCGATCGTTTCACGGATCTCCTTATCCGTAACGCTGTACCCATGCATGTGTTCCGTGATCCATTCGTAGTTCTGGTTAAACAGATCCAGGATTCTTACAAAATTGCTGGGATCGCCCACATCCATGGCATTGGCAATGGTTTGAACGGAGGGCCTTGGTCGGTATTTACCGGTAAGCAGGTAGGAGGCCACCACATCATTCAGGTTATTGACCGACAGAAAGGTATGTGCCGGCAATCCCATCTCCCTGGCTACCAGTCCACCCGTCATATTTCCGTAGTTCCCGCTGGGAACCGAAAAGAAGGCCTCGGTGCCTGGAGGGAGCTGGGCCCATGCCCTGAAATAGTAAAAAGCCTGGGGCAAGAACCTGGCCAGGTTGATGGAGTTGGCCGAGGTTACATGCATCCTGCTTTTTAACTCCTCATCCATAAAGGCCTCCTTGACCAGGCGCTGACAATCATCAAAAGTCCCGTCCACCTCCAGAGCTGTGATATTGGATCCCAGGGTGGTAAACTGTTTCTCCTGCAGTGTTGTGACTCTTCCAGAAGGGTAGAGCACATGCACTCTGGTGCCCTCCACACCCAGAAATCCGTTGGCTACGGCAGAACCTGTATCTCCCGAAGTGGCCACCAGCACATGGATGTCATTATTCAATTCCCTGGTGAAGTATGCCAGGAGCCTGGCCAGGAAGCGGGCACCCACATCCTTGAAAGCCAGCGTGGGGCCGTGGAAGAGTTCCAGGGCGTAGAGGCCCTCTTCCACCTGCACCAGGGGTGTGTCAAAGTTGACAGCTTCTTCCGTAATCCGGCTCAGTTCCGCTTCGGGAATATCGCTTCCAAAGAGCAGGCGGGAAAGGGCCACTGCGATTCCAGGCAGCTCCATTTCCCTGAAGCTCTCCAGGGTGGCCCTGTCAATTACGGGAATGGAAGCCGGCATGTACAGTCCCCGGTCCGGTGCCAGTCCTGACAGAACAGCCTCCTTCAGCGTGCTCTTCAATTCCTTGTTGCTGGTACTGTAATAATGCATCTCAGATAAGTTTACAGCCATCCGGACTAATCCGGGAAATATAGAGCCTGGATGGTATATCCCGGTTCGTAAAATGATTTTGCATCACCTTTCCCACCAGCCCGGCCATGTCCTCACCCCTGCAAAGGCTGAATACGGAGGGACCCGAACCTGACAGCCCTGTACCCACGGAACCTGCATCCAGGGCCGACTCTTTCAGGATGACATAATCCGGAATCTGATGGATTCGGTGGGGCTCAGCGATCACGTCATTCATCGATCGCCCGATCAGAGGGTAGTCGCCCGTGGCCAAACCGGCCACCAGTCCGGCCAGGTTCCCGCTTTGCGTCAGGGCTGTTTTAAGCGACAAGGTTGGAGGGATCAGTTTCCGGCTTTCGGCTGTCTTTATCTCCAGTTCAGGATGTACGACTGCGCACCAGAGTTCGTCCGGGTAGGGGATGTGTTTGATATCCAGGGGATCATAGCTGCGGATCAGGGTAATGCCACCCAGCAGGGCAGGGGCAATATTATCGGCATGGGTGGATCCGCTGGCCACCATTTCGCCTTCCATGGCGTAGGGGATCAATGCAGCTGTTTCGAAGGGCGATCCCAGCAGCTCGTTGATTCCCACAACGGCCGCCACGCAACTGGCCGCACTGGATCCCACTCCGCTTCCGGGAGGGATCTTCCGGGTAAATACCAGGTCGAAACCTTCATAGCTATGTAGTTCCCTTAAAAGGGAAGCTGCAGCCACGGCTGCAACATTCTGCTCCGGATCGGTTGGTAGCTTGCTTTCGGTTTGATCGTACAATACCAGTTTTGCAGTACCGTTCCTTCGAACGATTAATTCATCGCCCGGCGATTCCAGGGCAAAACCCAGCAGGTCAAATCCCGGTCCCACATTGGAGACCGTAGCTGGTCCGTAAACTTTTATTTCTTCTTTTGACATGGGTCCTACTGCAGCTTTTGAAATGAGTCAAAGGTAAAATCGCACAGGGACCTGATCTTCAGATCCGCAGCGCCAAAGCGATCCTGGTCATATTCCAGGGGATCGGGCATGGCCACCACCTTCATGCGGGCCGCTTTGGCTGCCACTAGTCCGTTAAAGGAGTCCTCGAAGACCAGGCAGCGGGTGGGATCGACCTCCAGGAGGGAGGCTGTTCTTAAAAAGAC
>JAYEOJ010000284.1:0-2445 GCA_034722835.1 Bacteroidota bacterium
GAGCGAAGGGAAGAATTGATCAGGGACCTGGAGACCCGCACTGGTCTGACAATCCACCGGGTAGAGATTGGCAGGATCGATTACCTGCGGGATTCGGCAAGGTTATTTATTTTCTATTTTGAGAAGGACTGGAGGACTGTTGGTAGCGGGTACCAGTCAAACGATAATGACGATTAGGCCTGGCACATATTTTCTGAGTTGCTTTTTTCTGTTTTTCATTGCCGCCATTGATCTTCAGGCCCAGGTTAAGGATTTTCAGACGTGGTGGGAAGTGGAGCTTGATAAGCAGCTTACAGGCAAGCTGGATCTGAGTGGGGAATTTGAGCAGCGCTTTAAAAATAACAGTCTGCAGTATAACCGTACGCTGCTTACCCTGGTCGCCTCCTACGATGTGCTGGATTACCTGAGAATGGCCGGGGGGGGGCGGGTCATTTTTGTGATGAACAGGGAGCAGCAGCTGCGTGCCAGGTACAGGTTCCACTTTGATCTGACGGGACGCTATGATCTGTCGGGATTCAGATTCTCCCTTCGAAGCCGGCTGCAGTACGGATTTGATGATGTCATGGCCTTCCGGTATCTCAAGCTGAATTCTTTTGTGAACCGGAACAGGCTGAAGCTGGCCTACCATATCTTTGGAACAAAATTCGATTGTTTTGCCTTGCTGGAAAGCTGGCACGGATCAGATCGTGAATCACACTGGCGAACCTTTGCCATGCGTTACTCTGCAGGAGTAAGGTATTCAGTGAATTTCCACTCCCGCTTTTCCCTCCGATATATCCTGGAGGATGAGTTCAATGTGGTCAATCCCCTGCAGCTTCATGTGCTGGTAATGGGATATTCCTATAGCTTTTAGTCTTACTGCTTAATCAGCTTGAACACAGCTTTCTGCTGACCGGAACTGACTATCTCCAGGGTATAGATCCCATTGCTCAGGTAGGAGAGATCGGGTAAGGCATAGGCAAACTCGTTCCCGGAATACCGGGCCATGGCCTGGTGCACCATCCTGCCACTTATATCATACAGGCGGAAGGGGACTTCATCATCTTCAAAGCCACTGAGATCCACAAAGGTGCGGGAAAGATCTGAGGGATTGGGATAAATTCTCCCTGTTTCCGGAAGGGGGATGACCTGCTCATCCTCCGATGAAAGTGCCCAGCACTGTCCACCCCACCTGCCATCCATCCATTCCAGCCGGTCGTCGATCCAGTTACGCAGGAACCACTCCTCGTCACTATAGGTCTGTCCCACATAACTGTTTGGCCACACATATACACCCAGTACGGGCCAGCGCCTGTAGTTCCGGGGAATAGATTCTCCCATGACCAGGAGGGTGCTGTCGATAATGCCATGGAGGTGCTCACTGCTTAAAACGGTCTGATAGAGCGTATCCCACCTGCATCTCAAAGCATTCCTGAACCAGGAGTCTTCCATCACCCTGGCCCACCAGTATACTCTGTTATCCTGGTCATACAGCCAGTTATAATCCAGGTGAACGTCAGGGTAATAGTTGTTGTTCCCAAAGGCCAGGTTGTAATCCCAGGGCGGACCATTGACCAGTTTTCCGCCATCGGAGTCCTTCTGCTTATAGAAGTAGTGGCTGAACAAGTATGCATCCACTTCCTTGGTGAATTCGTTCAGGATCATCATATCCACCATGGAGGGGATATCCAGATAAGCCCGGTATCCCAGGTCCGGATCTTTGAAATTGCTATGTACCAGGGCTGACTCAAAATCGTAGAGATAGTCCTTGATGTAATTTCGCTGTATATCGTTGAGCTCCGTGTATTTGGGATCAAAATAAGAGTAGAGGACCCGACTGTAACCCGGCAGTGGTGGATAAACGGGCGACCCCCAGTAATGAGTGGAAGGCATCCCGGAAAGCTTATCGATCCGAAGCAGATAGCCTCCGGTTAATTCATCTCCTGAGATATCCTCCGGAAGAAGTTTCGCCATATCGACCCGGTTCTTATCCCGCTTGATCTTTTCGGTCAGAATATAGATGCCATGGTAATCGTTGTTAAGTACCACCTCCACAAAACGGGTACGGGGAGAATAATGTCCCATCTCTTCGAATACCAGGTAGGTGAGTACATTACGTATCAAACTCTTATCTGAATAAGGGGCATAGAGGACCCAGTCGTTTTCTTCGGGCAGTCCAAGCAGCGATACATTGTTGTTGGTACCTGAATCGGTCTGGGTCTCCAGGCTGTATGATTTCTTAGGTGAGAACCAGGCTGAGGATTCTCCCCTTACTTCGATGGATATCTGTCCGTCGTAAACGTTTCCGGGATCGGTATTGTGGTTGTAGTTGCCAGCTCCATTGTCGATAACTTTCATCTGAGCAATAATCCGGGGCTCATCAGGAATCTCCTGGCGATCAGTATCGAGAATCAGCAGCGGAAGGAAGGTGCTGTCCTCCATAAACGGGGGGAAGAACCAGGCGGG
>JAYEOJ010000284.1:2455-3222 GCA_034722835.1 Bacteroidota bacterium
GTGAAAATAACTACCTGAAACTCCTACTCCGGCATGCAGATAGGGATTGGAGGACAGGTCCGAAGAGCCTGCAGATTCATTGTGGACCTCTAAAGCAAAGGTATTCGCTCCCTGAACCAGCAGATCGGTCACCGAAGGGTCAAGCGTGAACCTCAAAGGTGCCATCCCCTGGTAGACCTGTGCTTCCTGCAGGGTATCTGCAGGTTGGTCCCAGGTGGTCGGACTTCCGGCTTCTCCCATGTTATATCGAGCCAGCTCCACCCCGTTCAGGTAGGCTACAAATCCATCATCAAAATCCATGTCCAGGAGAAGCTGGGTGATGACTTCCGGACTGGATAAGGTGATATTGTACCGGCAGTACACAGATATGGCCGGGTTGATGATGATGTTGTCATCATCATCTCCATAGCCCACTCCACCGATAGAATATGTCCAGCCTGAGTCGTCAAAACCGCTTGTTGTCCACGCCGGATCCACGGCAGAGCCGGGAACCAGGTAATGACATGTCCTGCCCGGAAGAATAACCGTCTCCCAGTGGTCGGTCCCCTGTGCGAAGGCAGCAGAGTTAAAAAGAAATAAAGAGAGCAGTACTCCCGCAAGTGCCCCGGTCCTGAAATTCACAATCAAGTCTGTTTAGCTGCTTATGAAGTGGACAAAGATATAAGTCATTTGGTTGTATTCAGGTGAATAGCAAACTTTTTTTGCCATTGGGAGTTATATCCATATGTCCATCTCAGAAGAAAAGGTGATTGAGTTGCTGGGAGAGT
>JAYEOJ010000285.1:0-12515 GCA_034722835.1 Bacteroidota bacterium
GAGGATCTGGTTGAGGAACGCACCACCGAACTGCAGTCTGTATCCAAAGAGCTGGAACGTCAGAAGAAGAAACTGGAATCGACCAACAGAGACCTGGTGGAGGCCATGAATGCGAGGAACCGCCTGTTTGCCATTATTGGTCACGATGTGAGGGCTCCAATCGGCTATAACCTGCAGGCCCTGGAAATGCTTATCGACAATCCCGGTATCGATGAGGACGATCGCAAGGAGTTGTTAAAGATGATGGCCAGTTCCTCAGAGGTCACCTATAACCTGCTGGATAATTTGCTGGTCTGGGGAAGGTCGCAGACCGGAAAATTAAAAGCTACACCGGTACGGGTTAAATTAAAGGATCTCATCGATGAGAGCCTCGAACTGATAAATATTGGCCTGATGGAGAAGAACCTGAAGGTCGAAGTGTATGTAAGCGAGGAACATTATGTGGAGGCTGACAGGGATCAGCTCTATATTGTGATCAGGAACCTGGTGAGCAATGCCATGAAATTTACGCCTGAAAAGGGTAGTATTTATATCTCTTCAAAGAGATGGAACGGAGAGGTGGTTATCTCTGTCCGGGATACAGGAATAGGCATCCCGGAGGCGAATCTGAACAAATTGTTTGATTCAAAATCATATGTTTCTACCGATGGTACCCAGGGAGAAAAGGGATCCGGACTTGGATTGCAAATTTGCCAGGAAATTATGCAGACCAACAACGGGTGGATGCAGATTGAAAGCAGCAGCGGTGAAGGCACCACCATCACCGTGGGCATCAAGGCATCCAAATAGCCCGGTCTTTAAACAAACTTCACAGCTGTGCCATAGACCAGGATCTCTGCTGCTCCCTGCATCACTGTACTAGTCATATAGCGGATGTTTACCACGGCATCGGCATTGACACTTGCGGCTTCCTGCATCATTCTTTTGGTGGCTATGGCCCTGGCCTCGTTAAGCATTTCCGAGTAACCCCTGAGCTCTCCACCCACAATTGATTTCAGGGCGTTCCCTATATCCCTGCCCAGGTGTTTGGACTGGATCATGGAGCCTTTTACAGTGCCGATCAGCTCATATTTCTGACCGGGAATGTTCTCAGTATTGTAAAAGGGGATCATCTTATCCATATCAATTCAAATTTGTGTATAATTTACTAAATTTATACACATGAGAGCCATCAGTGTCAAATCAGTTGAAGTTCTGGAAGAGGATCTTCAGCTCCATGTGCACCATACATTTGGAATGGAGCAGTATACCGATTATGTTTTCAAGCCGGGGGGAGGCAAGATCTATTCGGCGACCATCGTTATGCACTCGAGCGATCATGTGCTTAGCAAGGTGACAGAAGCAAGCGCTTCTTTTCCGGGCAGGGAATTCATTCTTGACGACCTGGATACAGATTCAAATGTCTCCACGGCTTACAGGATAAAGGACGGAGAGATTCTGGAGAAGAAGTTTAATATTGGTTGAGATCGTCCTTTTCCTCCTCGTCGATCTCTTTGATGCGTTCAATATAAACGCTAATCAGGGCGATAATTACTATCAGGGGAACGATCAGCAGTACCAGGGTCCAGAAGATCCCCAATCCTTCTTTGATAAATACGGTTACCAGGCTGCCTGCCCATACCAGGATGGCAAAAATTACCAGGATCAATACCAGCGTAGGTCCGAATCGCTTGTCCATGGTGCGTATGTTTAGTTTTTAGATTTGATCTTTACTTTAGAGGATCTGAGTCCTTCAGCACTTGCACTTACCACCAGGTCTCCAGGTTCGCTGCCCGCCTGGAGAACCAGGAGTTGTTTCCCTTTCCGCATCTCCCTGGAACCTGAGCCGTACGGGTTATGATCAGTCAGATCTCCATTATCGATGACCCTTATTCTGCCCGGTCCGTCCAGCTGGTAATTGACCATATGCCTGCTATGTGGATTGAGTTCCCCGGTACTGTCAACCACGCTGGTGGTAATATGTACAATACGATTGTTGCCACCCACCTGGTGCCGGTCCGGACTCATGGCAAGTGCATAGGGCTCAAATGATGAATTAAGCGTATCGGATACCTGCATTTGCTCGCCATTCTCATCCTGATAGTAGGCATGAGCCACCAGTTCGCCGCTTTCGTAGGGAACACGGGCTTTGATCACACCATCCGGAAATGTATTTCTGTTCAGGGTGTGAATAAGTCTGTTATTTAATTCGATATCCACCTGCCTGCAGTTGGTAAAGACTACCACTTCTTTTTCCCGGGTATCGTGCATAAAACTCCAGTGATCCACCAGAGGTGCTCCTTCCCACTTTGTTTGCCAGTTGTTGAGATGATTCAGCGAATCGGCAAAGAGGGAGTCTTTCACCGTAAGTTTTACCAGGGGATCTTCCCTGTAGCGCGAGGCAATATACCAGGCATGGGGCTTAATAAAACCATTGGTTTCCAGCAATCCGGTTTTCCATCCGCGATTTGGCCATCCTCCCGATTCGCCCAGGTAGTCGATGCCGGCCCAGATAAACTGTCCGGCAACAAAAGGAGCCATATCCTTCCATGAATTATCAGCAAAGTCGATCACCTGGTAATCCTCTTTAGCCCGGCTCCCGTATGCTCTGGTTTCTGAAGCAATAAAAACCAGGTCGGGGTATTGTGCATGCCAGGTAAGGAATGAATCGCTCCGGTAGTTGTAAGATACAACAGGCGATACATGCATCAGGCTTGAAGGGACCTCGTAAAATCCATCGTTATCACCCGGATGAAGGGCAGCGGTGACCATCCGGCTTGAATCGATCGAATGCACAAGTTCCTTCATCCTGGTATACCAGGCGATACCATCGCCCGGAATATAGAGCTGCTCCAGAGTCTCATTACCAAGACTCCAGAGGATCACCGAGGCATGGTTTCTGTCGCGACGTATGAAATTTGAAAGATCAGTTGTCCAGCTCTCTTCAAGGTTCAGGTCCTCTGCAGAACCATTCCAGGGCTGCTCCCATTTATCATACATCTCGTCGATCACCAGGAAACCCATGCGATCGCACAGGTCAAGTACCTCAGGTGCGTGTGGATTGTGTGCCAGTCGCAGGGCATTGACTCCCAACTCTTTCAAAGCTTTAAATCTTCGTTTCCAGCTTTCCAGAGGGACCGCGGCTCCAAGTTCCCCTCCATCGTGATGCAGACATACCCCTTTCAGAACCAGCTTCTCTCCGTTTAGTAAAAATCCTTTGTCCGGATCAAATTCAGCCGTCCGGATGCCGTGCATAATGTTTACCTGATCCAGTTTCTTGTTCCTGTCCATCAGGAAGCAATGAACCGTATACAGATCGGGTGTGTCGGGCGACCAGAGCATGGGATCTTCAATGGTGAATGAACTGCTGGCCCGGCCGCTGCCTCCCCGGTCCAGGTACTCACTGCTCTTGCCATCGGCCACCAGGTTTCCATCCGGTCCTACGATATCGTACCAGACTTCGAAACGTCGGTTTTTCCTGCTGTTGTTCTTAAATTCCAGTGCTATGTCCAGCCGGGCATTGCCGTCGCTATCGATCCTTGAACTTACAGCTTCACCCCAGATCTGCATATGCAGCGAATTACTGGCAATGAGCCTCACATGCCTGTAGATCCCTCCGCCTGAATACCAGCGATCCACCGGCAAGTTGCTGCAGTCGGTTCTGACTGCAATCACATTGAAGGTATCCATGCGGACAAGTTCGCTTATATCATGGTAGAAGCTGGAGTATCCGTAAGCCTGTTTCCCAAGGTGTGTTCCGTTGAACCAGACGTCCGCATTCCTCATAACACCTTCAAAAAGCAGGTAGAACTGCTCTTTATTGTCATATTCCGAAAGGTCAATGGTTTTTCGATACCATCCGATTCCACCCGGATAGAATCCACCTGCGGTACCTGATGGATTATTCTGACTTACCTGCTGTTCAATCATCCAGTCGTGTGGCAGAGATAGAAAGCGCCAGTCCGAGTCATTGTATCCGGGATCAGATGCACCCCCTGGATCACCCAGGATGAATTTCCAGTTCAGATCGATGGTGGTGTCGATCCTGGGCTGGGCCTCTCTTGTCTGGTATATGAACCAGGTTGCCATGATAATCGCAAGGCCCAGTATGATCCAATGTACAATTTTCATATCTGGCTTCCAGTGTTTAGCAGGTATTCGAACCGATTAATAAACTTGCGGACCGTATCAAAGTGCCCCGCCTTTAACCTTCGGTTTACGGCAGGTTGTGATATGCCAAGCAACTGACTGATCTCCATCTGGTTTTTGCCGGTCAGATTCAGAAACATCGCCTCAGCCTGTTCATCCGACCAGTCATGAATCAGAATATCCATAAAGCTGCAGCTAAGCGCAAACTCTTCGTTCAGTGATTTTACGGGTGATGTAATTGAAATCCGCTGATTCCGTTTCATCTTCCCGATACAATTTGCAGCCTTTCGAAAGGCAGTTCCATCTGATTCTCTCAAATGATCCTGGGCGAATTCAACGGGCCCGATTCCCTCACATATCCTGAGCTCCAGGCGCTCAGAAAGTTCTTTATATGAGAGGAAGCGAAAGGCGCTGAATAGCATGATTATCGAGCGCATGGAGTGTACAGGCGATTTAGAAAGAGCAAGAAATTCATCCATTCTGATGATCTCATATTTTAATTTGCTCTCCTCCGGGACCAACCGGTTTACCGCCTGGAATGATGCCCTGATCAGATCAGGGATCTTGCTGAATTGTTCGTCGGATACCCTGGCACCGGGGGCAAGTTCTCCAGAGATCACAGCATAATGTGTCTTATCCGTCATTCCGGTTTAAATAAGTAATTATTGGGTAATCCGGCTTTTATTATGATTTTAAATTAAAAGCCAAATTTATAATATAATACGCTTATAATTCAAGGGTGTTACAGATTTTTTGCATAATGGGGGAGGGGGCCCGATTGAGGTTCAATTTATAAATACCAGAAAGACAAGCAGATGAACCTGGGAAGGATGGGACATTAGATTCATTCTGAATAACCGCGGAATGGCTTTTGGCACAGTTTATTCAGAGTGATTAGTGCTATTTTTAGGACGATATACAGGAAGTATTACTTAATATGTAAGAAAATGAGGAAATTAATCAGTTTTGTTGCGGTAGCCACTTTGTTAATTAGCGGATATGCACAAGAGCCCACCTCCTGGAGGGGGCCTACTCGTGATGGGATCTATCACGAAACCGGATTATTAAAGCAATGGCCCTCCGGTGGTCCGGAGATTCTCTGGTCCTTTGAAGAACTTGGGCAGGGTCATTCCTCTGCCATCGTGGATCAGGGTAAGGTCTATACCACTGGCATGATCAGTGAAACGGGTTACCTGTTCAAGTTCGATCTCAAAGGAAACCTGATATACAAAAAGGAGTATGGTCCTGAATTCACGGCGAGCTGGTATGGCACCCGTGGTACACCCGCCATCGTGGGCGATAAAATCTACCTCCTGAGCGGTCAGGGAAAGTTGTGTTGCATCGACAATGAATCGGGCGATATCCTCTGGAGCAAAGTCCTGTCAAAGGACTTTGGTGGTTCGGTTATCCAGTGGGGAATGAATGAAACCCCTGTGATTGATGGAAAGGTCATTTACATTACCCCCGGAGGCAGGAAACACAATCTTGTGGCACTGAACCGTCATACCGGCGATCTGATCTGGAGCTCTCCCGGTAAAGGGGAGCTGACCGCATATTGCACCCCCCTGTTGTTTGTTCATAATGGAAGGAAGATGCTGGCGACCCATTCACAATCCTACATTATGGGATTTGATGCGACCACCGGCAAGATGCTATGGAGTCAATCCCATCCCAACCAGTATTCAGTTCACCCCAATACGCCTCTTTACCATGAAGGAAAACTATTCTACCTGAGTGGCTACGGCAAAGGTGGCGGGATGCTGGAACTCTCTCCCGATGGAAACACGGCCAAGCGGATCTGGACCCATAAAAAAATGGATAGCCGCATGGGCGGTGCCGTGCTGGTGGATGGTCACATCTATGGCTCCGGGGACAGCAGGTTCTGGTGCTGTTTCAACTGGGAGACCGGAAAGGAGCTTTACAAGTCCCAGGAGATTGGGCACGGGGTAGTCATTTATGCAGACGGTATGCTGTACTGTTACAGTCAACGGGGCGAGCTGGCCCTGGTCACTCCCGACCCATCGGGATTCAAAGTGGTAAGCCAAACCAAAGTGGCCAAAGGCTCGGAACAGCACTGGGCACACCCGGTCATCTACGATGGCGTACTCTATGTCAGACACGGCAGGGCACTGGTTGCCTATAAAGTTAAATAGTTCACAGGATGGAGCGTATGAGGAGAGGCGTTTTCTTGTTGAATTTATTGTTGCTGCCTGCTTATGGATTGGAGCTTGGAGCCCAGGATATACAGTGGCGGGGGCCAAACAGGGATGGGATCTATCCCGATACCATGTTGTTGAAAGAGTGGCCGGAAGACGGGCCCGAAGTCCTTTTTGTGACAAAGGGGATCGGCAGGGGCTTCTCTTCGGCCGTGGCAAGCGGTGAGATGATTTATGTAACCGGGATCAAAGATTCATATGAGTACCTGACGGCCATGGATCTGCAGGGGACTATCCTGTGGCAGAAATCCATTGGTCCCAGTTGGGACCAGTCCTTCCCTGAAACAAGAGGGACTCCTACCGTGGAGGACGACCGGGTGTATGTGTTGACGGGAAAGGACCTGATGGCGTGCTTTCATGCAACAACGGGGGAGGTGATCTGGAGCGTTGATATTCATGAGGTGTATGATTCACGCTGGGACATGTTCGGGGTATCCGAATCTGTGCTGCTTGTGGGGGACCTCATTATTACCACTCCGGCCGGTGAAAGCACCCATGTGATTGCCCTGGATAAGATGACCGGTGAGCTGGTGTGGAAATCCAAATCCATTGGAGCGAACCGGTCCAATATGTCCCCCATCCTGATCGATCATTGTGGGAACGAGTACGTCATTGCCTCCACGCAGACGCATATGATCGGAGTGGATCCGGAAAACGGGAAGATCCTCTGGGATTACCATTACAATTTTCTGAGTGATAAGAATGAGAATACCACCATATTTACCAACACCCCCATCTATAAGGACTCCTGTTTGTGGATCTCCAATGGCTGGGAAGTGCCTTCCGTGATGCTGGAGATCGCCCCCGACGGTCAATCGGTTTCCGAAAAATTCAAGGACCGGACCTTTGATAACCAGAACATGGGAGTTGTGCTGGTGGACGGTTTTCTTTATGGTTCCAATTTCACCGGACGAAACACGGGTAAATGGGTCTGCATGAACTGGGATTCAGGGGAGATTAAATGGGTGGCCGATTTTCATAACAAGGGCCCCATTATTTATGCAGATGGCATGCTCTATATAAACGAAGAGAAGCGGGGGCATATGGCACTGGTGAAGCCTGATCCTGAATCGTTTGAGGTGATCAGTACTTTCCGGGTAAGCGAAGGGGCGGGACCCCACTGGGCAAGGCCTACCATCTTTAACCAGGTATTGTTTGTCAGGCACGGGGATGTTTTGATTGGGTATAAGATTAAACTATTGTGAAGAAATTAGTCAAAGTAGATAGAAATTGGTTATTAGTTAATGGTTATTGGTTAATGGGGTGAGTTAATGGTTTATAAGATAGAGGTGTGAGATTGAGCAGGGTAAATATGGTGACTGTATTGCTGGTCCTGTCTGGAGTGATCTCCCTGGGATGGTGGCTTGCCAGCGATCCGGTGCGGGATTTTGTAACAACCCAGCCCGGACTCGACAACAGGGGTGAAGGTGCGGTGGTGGCCGATATTGATATCGGGGCCTACGGCGAAACCATGGCCAGCCTGGAAAGCAATCTGACCGAGACCTGGCCCCGGTTTCGCGGGGAACATTTCGACAACCTGAGCCGCTCCACGATTCCCCTGATTGAGAGGTTTCCTGAAGGAGGACCCCTTGTAAAATGGACCGTTTCCCTGGGTGAAGGACATGCCGGTGCCGCGATCTATAAGGGATCTGTGTATGTCATGGATTATGATGAGGAGGAGCGGGCCGATGTGCTGAGGGCCTATGCACTGGAGACTGGTGAAGAGCTCTGGGTACGCGGATACAAGATCAATCTGAAACGGAACCACGGCATGTCGCGTACGGTTCCGGCGGTCACGGAGGATTACATCCTGACCATTGGTCCGCGCAGCCATGTGATGTGTGTAAACCGCACGGATGGTGCATTTATCTGGGGATTGAATGTGGAGAAGGAATATGGATCGGAGATCCCCCTCTGGTACACGGGCCAGTGTCCGCTGATCCATGATGGAAAAGCGATTATTGCGACGGGGGGATCCACATTGATGGTGGCCCTGGATATGGAGACGGGTGAGCTTTTGTGGGAAACCTCCAATCCGCACAACTGGCAGATGTCGCACTCCTCGGTGATCCCCTTCGAATTTGGCGGACGTAGCATGTATGTATACAGTGCCTATGGCGGCGTATTTGGGGTAGCAGCCGATGGTCCCGATGCAGGAACCATCCTCTGGGAAACAGCTGCCTGGAATCACCAGGTGGTGGCACCTACACCGGTATGCATGCCCGATGGAAAGATTTTCCTGACAGCAGGCTACGGGGCAGGGGCCATGGTTTTGCAGTTATCTGCTTCCGGAGGAGCCTACGGAGTGGAAGTGCTGAACGAGTATACACCCAAAGAGGGGCTGGCCTGTGAGCAGCAGACCCCGGTGGAGTTTAATGGCCACCTGCTGGGGATCCTCCCCAAAGATGCCGGTCCGCTCAGGAACCAGCTGATTTGCGTTCACCCCGATAATTTTAAGCAGGTGATCTGGTCGAGCGGACAGGACAAGCGTTTTGGCCTGGGGCCCTATATGATTGCCGATAATAAACTCTTCATCGTCAGTGACGATGCCACCCTGACCATTGTAAGGCCAAGTACCAGGGAGTACCTGGAGCTGGATAGTTACCGGGTGCTGGAGGGCCACGATGCATGGGGTCCGCTGGCCATAGCCGATGGCTATCTGGTGATGCGTGATTCCAAAACAATGGTGTGCCTGGATATGGCGGTGGAGCGACAGTAAAATGAAGCCTAAAGAAACAGAGTTATGAAAAAGCGAGGTCTGACAATAGTGGTACTGGTGATCGTGGTGATCATCCTGGGAGTAATCATCGTGGATTTCATGGGGAACCGTCCCGACCGGCGCGGGAAAAATCCCTATGCACTGGAAGTAGACCAGTACAAAAAAGTTGATAAGGAATTGATTTCACATAAGGAGACGCGTAATTTTTCCCTGGGATTGCTGATCGCTTCCGATATGAGCCTCCATAAGAATACCCTCTATATCTCAGGGAACTCTTCCATTGTAGTGCTGCCACTGGACGGAACTCAGGCCACCATGCATGAGATTCCCCCCGGAGCCACCTGCCTGGAAGTTGATGATCAGCATATTTTTGCGGGCTTTGGCACTTATGTGGCAAAATACAGTCATGACGGTGAATTACTGCAACAGTGGGCCGATCTGGGAGAGCATACTGTGCTGACCAACCTGGCGATCAAAGGGGATTATATTTATGCAGCCGATGCCGGAAACCGGAGGATTGTGATCTTCAACAGGGAGGGGGTGCAGACCGGAGAGTTTGAGGGAAAGGCTGAATCGGAAGCCGGACATGGCTTCATTGTACCCAGCGCCAATTTTGACCTGGCAGTTAATAGCTATGGAGAATTGTGGGTGGTGAATCCGGGCAAACATGCCCTGGAAAATTACAGTGATGATGGTCGTTTGCGGGGATTTTGGGAGAACATGTCTTTCGAAATTGATGGCTTTCTGGGTTGCTGCAATCCGGCACGAATCACCACCCTGGAGGATGGCTCATTTGTCACCAGCGAGAAGGGACTGGTTCGGATCAAGATCCACGACCAGAGCGGACAACTATTAAGTGTGGTGGCATCCCCGGACCTGTTTAAGGGAGAGGAAGGGAAGGCTCCGGAGGTGTGTGCCGATGAGAATAATGTGATCTACGCACTGGATTTTGATAAAGACATGGTGCGGGTTTTTGAACCCTTAGAATCAGCAGAATGAACAGGCGAAAATTTATAGAAAAATCAGGCAGGACCTTCCTGCTCGGGGGACTGGCCATCGTGAGCGGGGTCCTGGTATCGCGCCGGCAGGTGGTAAGGGGGAACCAATGTACCGAGAATTTTATGTGCAGAAACTGCAGGAAACTATCGGACTGCAGACTGCCCGAGGCAGAAACAGAACGTACGCATGGATAAGAAGGATCAAAGCAAAGCAAACGTTTATAAGCGGCGGGACTTCATTAACAATGGAGTCAGGTTGGCCCTGGGAATCTCCGTGGTGGGTACGGCAGCATTTTCATTGAAACGTTCTGCATCAGGAAAAGACTATGTCTGGCAGATCGATCCCTTTAAGTGTACCCAGTGTGGTCGCTGTGCCACCGAATGCGTCCGGGCGGAATCGGCAGTCAAGTGTGTACATGCCTATGACCTGTGCGGCTACTGCGATCTTTGCGGGGGTTACTTTAAGCCGGGGGCAAAACTGCAAACCGGTGCCGAGAACCAGCTCTGTCCCACTGCAGCCATTCAACGCAGGTTTATTGAGGAGCCTTATTTTGAATACATCATTGATGAAGAACTCTGCATTGGATGTGCCAAATGTGTGAAAGGGTGTGCCTCCTTCGGGAATGGATCATTGCATCTGCAGATCAGGCACGACCTCTGTCTCAATTGCAACCAGTGTTCCATTGCAAGCATGTGTCCCTCTGATGCCATCAGCCGTGTAGCTGCCAGTGAACCGTATATCATAAAAGGTGACTTTACCAGTGAGGAGGAAGGCTGATATGATCAAGAAAACACCCCGCATTGCATTACTTCTTATCACATTGATATTGCTGACAGGCACCTACCTGCATGCCCAGCAACGTTTCCCTAAACCCGAGTTTGACTCGGGCTACCTGCAGCCCGATCCTACCACCCCTGAACCCCGGGCCATGGCTCTGGAGTATTTTGATGTGCTGGTATTGCTGGCAGTTCTTTCCCTGGCGTCCTGGTTGGCCATTAAGAAACGATCCAGGAGGGGACTGTTGTGGCTATCTGTTTTTTCACTGATCTATTTTGGATTCTATCGCGATGGCTGCATCTGTTCCATCGGGGCCATACAGAATGTGGCCCTTTCCATCTTTGATTCGGGATACGCCATCTCCATCACGGCACTGCTCTTTTTTATCCTGCCGCTGCTGTTTGCACTCTTTTTTGGCCGTGTATTCTGCGCATCGGCCTGTCCCCTGGGAGCTATCCAGGATCTGCTGGTGATAAATCCCATTTCCATTCCCAGCTGGATCAGGAAAACCCTTGGTTTCATTCCGGTGATCTACCTGGCGCTCTCTGTTCTGTTTGCAGCCACGGGCAGTGATTTTATCATCTGCCGTTACGATCCCTTTGTGGGGATCTTCCGCATGGACGGACCCTTCCTGATGATCTTCCTGGGCATCACCTTTCTCTTTCTTGGTATGTTTTATGCCAGGCCCTATTGCCGAATCTTCTGTCCCTACGGTGTATTGCTGGGATGGATGTCCAAATTTTCAAAATGGCACCTGACCATTACCCCATCGGAGTGTATCAAGTGCAAACTATGCGAGGGATCCTGTCCCTTCGACGCCATCAAGGTGCCGGTGGAGCAGAGCTACAGGACACCTGAGGTCTCCAGGAAGAACCTGCGAAAATTCATCCTTTATATCGCACTGATTCCAGTGCTTGCCATAGCGGGAGGCTGGATTGGTGCAAAGTCGCATATCTTCATGAGTCGTGTCCATTCCGATGTTTACCTGGCCGAGCTGATGATCAGCAATCCGGAGCTCAGAGAAGATGAGGAGAACCTGGATATCCAGGCTTTCCTGGAGTCGGGTGAAACCTTTGAACAGCTGGTGGACCAGGCCGCCGTAATCAGGGAGCAGTTCAGAGTGGGAGGTATGCTTATGGGCGGTTTTGTGGGGCTGGCACTGGGGATTACCTTGATGAATCAGGTGGTGTTCCGGCGCCGGGAGGATTACGAGCCGCATAAGGTCGATTGTTTCTCCTGCGGCAGATGCATGGACTACTGTCCGGTTGAACATAAAGTGAATAGTTAGTAGTTAAAGGTTAATTGATCATGATGATATCGAATATGGATCAGGAACAGAAGATAAAGCTGGCCCAGAGGGCAGCACTGATTTCCGGAATCTTTTGCGGGGTGGTGGCCCTGCTTCTGATTCTGAATTTCTGGCACATGAAGCAAAATGAACCCCTGGAGAGTAAAACCATCGAGGTGCTGGTGGAGCGGCTGTCAAACGAACCGGGAAATGAGGAGCTGAAGGAGGAGATCCGCAGCTTCGACCTGCTGGCCCGAAAGGCTTACTTTACCAGCCGCTGGCAGGTAAAAACAGGCACCTGGCTGCTATTGATCGGGGGCATTGTGCTGGCGGTCTCTCTGAAAATTTATACCGATCTGAGGGCACGTATCGAAGAGCCGGAAAAAGT
>JAYEOJ010000286.1:0-3213 GCA_034722835.1 Bacteroidota bacterium
GCTTTATCTACCCGCTTTCAGATCATGGTGTGGGTATCCTGAACCTGAGCATGATTTTATCACTGCTGGTGGCAATTCCATTTATCTACCTGATATTGAGAAAGTTTTCTCTCCCTCCCTGGTACGCGGCTGTGGTCTCCCTGATCATTCTCTTTCTGAGTCCGCAGGTGGACCGGCTGGGTGGACATTTCGAGATGGTCTATGCCTTCTTTATTCCCCTGTTCTGGTACCTGTTGATACGCTGGCATGACGCAGACAGAAAAGCCCGGTGGACCTTGCTCTTATTGATTACAGCCCTGGTTGGAGGTTTTACAAGTGCCTACTATGCTGCCTTCCTGGCCATATTTCCCATGGCCATCTTCCTGGTCCAGCTCATCGCGCACCGGAAAGCACTCAGAAAATATCTTCCGGAAGGTCTGCACCTGCTGGCGATCGCCATATTCCCCCTGCTGATCGTCAGGGGCCTGGTGACCATCACCGACTGGGTGGATGACAGACCCGATAATCCCTGGGGCTTCTTCATTTTCCACGCCAATGTATTCAGCATTTTTCTGCCATCTAACTCCGATCTCAGGGAACTGCTAAGCGGGCTTGTTCCCATATTCTACAAATGGGAAGGACGTGCCTATGTGGGATTGCCAGCCACCTTACTGGCACTTTCATTTGTCATTGGTCTGTTCCTTCAGATAACCCGCCGGGAACGTCCCCGGTGGAAGGCCTACTTTCCCAACAGAAAGCTAAACCTCTACCTGGCATCTGCCTTCATTGTACTGCTGTTCTCCATGTGCATCCCCTTTAAATGGGGACTGGGATTCCTGACGGAGCTGCTCCCCCCCTTAAAGCAGTTCCGGTGCCTGGGCCGCTTCTCCTGGATATTCTATTATGTATTTACGGTATTTACGGCCACCTATCTCTACTACCTCTACCGGATCGTCCGTCGAAAGGGATATGGCATTCAGGCAACAGCAGCCCTGTTGATCATCCTTTCTTTCTGGGGACTGGAAGCTGCCTCTCGGACAAAAGGGAGTACCCGCAGAATCTTTAACAAGAACGAACTCCTCAGTGACAGCAGCATGGATGTGGGCCTGGTACTGGAAGAATGCGGGGAAGATGCCGCTGATTTCCAGGGGATCTTTTTTCTGCCCTTTGCCAATACCTGTGGTGATAAGCTTCAGTTTGAACGCGGACTGGGTGCCTTTTCAGAAGCCATGAGATGCAGCGATCAGACCGGGATCCCTATTGTACAGAGTTTTTCTCCCCGCATCTCTCTTTCACAGGCCATGAGCTCCATTCAACTGCTGGCCGACAGCAGCATCTATAAACAACGGGTAGATGATATGAACCAGAAACCGCTTCTGCTGGTGATTGGCCCGGGGGAACTTAATCTGCAGGAATCGGCACTGCTCAAACGGGCTGAACTTTTCTGGAAGGGGAACAAATTTTCGCTGGCCCGCCTGCCGGTCCATGCCTTCAACCAGGGATTTGAATCCTGGATGGAACTGGCAGGTACGCTCTCGGACAGCCTCCATGGAGCGGGAACGCTCTGCCTGGATGGTGATCCGGACGCGTTTATCTACCAGGATTTTGAAGAACGCTCTTCCGAACTGACATTTACCGGTTCCGGCTCCTTATACCAGAAGAAAGGCAGCCTGGAACTGTTCGATGAGATGCTGTATGAGCGCTTTTCCCATCAGGAGGTGGAACTCTCATTCTGGCTCTATGTGGATCATCGGACAGACAATATGCCAACACCTGAGCTCTGGTTTTGGGATGAAAACAGGAAGCTGATTCACAGAGAGAAACTAAATTCACGTGAGGTGCACAATGTGGATGGTATGTGGGTTCGCATCGGTAAAAAACTGATCCCTGAACCGGGAATCAGGTATGAGCTTACAGTTAAAGGAAAATACATCACCATAGACGATCTCCTGCTCAAACCGACGGGTGCCAGAATTCTGGTGCGTCATGAAGGTGGAGATCAAATATTGGATAATTATCGGCTTCCTTTTGTTACTGATCGCTGATTTTAGTATTTTTTCCAACTCAAACCTAAATCGATCAAAATGAAAAAGTATCTGATTACTGCAATTACTATTCTGTTTGTTCCTGTTTTTCTGCACGCTCAGGCTGACAAGATTAAAGGAACCTGGGTTACAGAAAAGGGAACCTCCTCTGTTGAAATAGCTAAAACTTCAGACGGAACCTACGCCGGAAAAGTAAACTGGCTTGATGAGCCCAATGAAGATGGCAAACCAAAGGTTGACACAGAAAATGATGACCCGGTGCTTGCCAAAAGACCTATCATGGGACTACCTCTGCTCAGTGGTTTTAATTATGACCCAAAGAAAGATCGATGGATTGATGGTTCTATCTATGATCCCGACAATGGAAAAACCTATGATTGTTATGCCTGGTTCGAAGATGGAAACTACGATGTGCTTTATATAAAAGGATATGTTGCAGGCATCAAGGCACTGGGACGTAAGACCGTTTGGAAAGCAAAGAAGTAGCACCCCGGGTTCAGACACTGGCAATTGGCCATAAAGATTTAAGGCCGCCCTGAACCGGGCGGCCTTTTACTTTTGTACCAGAATTCCCTATTCCTGGGAAGGGCGTTCCCAGATGGCGTGGTAGATCTTCCATTGCCCCTCCATCTTTCCCAGGTGCAGGTAGTCAATGAAATCCGGGGTAATGGTTTTGACCATGGCAATATGCGCACCCACTTCAATCAGGTGAACCTCCATGGGGATGTCCGGTTTTTCCCTGTTTCATCATGTAGTTGTTAATGTGTAAGAAAATCGTCCGGAACCGTACAGCTGATTCCCGTAAGCGTTCACTTTTCTAAATAAGCAATATACAGGAAAAATACGTAAATATCTACATTTAAATTAGTTGTGAGTTTTGGCACAACTTATGATATAAATAACCTGAAAACAAATCTTACGTCCTTTTACATTTCACTAACGGGTGATACAGTAAAATTTCTTTTTAGGTTTAAGTGGTTAGTTAAAAAGGGGCCTTGGTCGGCCCCTTTTTCGTTTGCCTGTTTTCCGGATGATCTTAGTGATGCAGCAGGTAGGCTATGGCCGTATATTCAGCCAGAGCTATCCCCTTGGCAGCATCGTTATTCTTGTAATAGTTCTTCATCAGCGGTGAGTCTGCCACGCCATCGTATCCATGCTCAAAATCCCAGACAAGTGTTGTGAATTCAAG
>JAYEOJ010000287.1:0-3205 GCA_034722835.1 Bacteroidota bacterium
TGTTTCTGATTATGCTGTTTACAGGTGTCATCCTGATGGTCTATTATACGCCATCTGTGGAAACGGCCTACCAGTCGGTCAAGGATATTGTGAATGTGGTGCCCGGTGGACGTATTATCCGGAACATGCACAGGTGGGCATCCCAGGGGATGGTCATCGTGGTTTTCCTGCATTTGCTTCGTGTCTTCTATACGGGATCCTATCTGGGAAATCGCTCCCTGAACTGGGTGATCGGGGTGGTACTGCTGATCATTACCCTGCTCAGTAATTTCAGCGGCTACCTGTTGCCGTGGGACCAGCTTGCTTACTGGGCCGTAACCATCGGTTCCAATATTGCAGCTTCGGCCAGGGAGCTGACCGACCTGCTGGGCATCACCAACGCCTTCGATCCGGGAGGCTTTCTTAAAAAACTGTTGATCGGAGGAGAGATTGTCGGGCAACCGGCCCTCTCACGTTTTTTTGCCCTGCATGTGATTTTTCTGCCACTCTCCATGCTGATCTTGTTGGGGATTCATTTCTGGAGGATCCGGAAGGATGGAGGATTAAGCAGGCCTGTGGAGTATGACAACGACAAGGGAAGTACCAATAAATGGTATGCCTGGCCGGTGCTGATGTGGACAGAACTTGCTCTGCTACTTGTTGTTGTTGTTGTGGTACTGTTTATTGCAATGTTGGCCGATGCTCCATTGCAGGAGATGGCCAATCCCTCCTTCCCGGAGAATCCGGCCAAATCGCCCTGGTATTTCCTTGGGATCCAGGAACTGGTATCCTACTCGGCTTTTGCAGGCGGATTGCTTATACCGGTGCTCTACCTGGTTTTTTTGTTTTCAATTCCCTACAAAGACAGGGAGGATAAGTATGTAGGACAGTGGTTTTCAGGGAATGACGGGTTAAAAGTGGTGTGGCGTTCAGCTATTTTTGCATTTCTGCTGGTGGTCATACAATTATTTGTCATTATCAGATTTGGATGGCTTCGCGATTGGTTACCAGATATTTCACAGTGGTTTGTAATGCTGATCAATCCGGCTACCATAACGGGCGGAACCTTTATTTTGATGGCAGAAATCATCCGGCGAAGAAGACAATCTTCACGGATGGCGGCCCTGGCCCTGTTTACGTGCACTTTTGTGGCCCTGGTCATTTTTACAGTTATTGGAATCTGGTTCAGGGGTCCCAACTGGGAGTTTTTCTGGTCCGCTAATCAGTGGCCGGTCATTTAATTGTTATGATGGACGAACAGAAATACAGGTACAGGGCACAATGGCTGGTGTTGATCGGGGCAGGAATACTGCTGCTCCTGCTGTTCAGTGCATGGATCAGTGAAGGGAGAAACAAGGAGTGGCGCAAGGTTCAGAAAGCCTATGCAGGAATATTGAAAGAGCGGGCAGAATCCGGGTACGATGCGTTTGAACGCGGCATTTTCCAGGTGGATCTGCTCGATTTCAATCGCTCCGACCGTTGCATCTCCTGCCACCATGGTCTGGAGGATCCTGCCATGCAGCAAATGCCACAACCCCATACCAGTCACCCGGGAGATTTCCTGAAGGATCATCCGGTCCAGCAATATGGCTGTACCATCTGTCACGGAGGACAGCCCGGGGCTCTTTCCAGGGAGGAGGCTAAGGGTCACCTGAGTGAGACGCACTGGCCCTATCCGCTACTGGAGCAACCCTATATCCAGGCTTCCTGCGGGAATTGCCATCTGGCTATATTTAGTGAAGAGGCCATGGACAGGCCGGAGGAGGATCTGGCCGGGCCCATGGATGGTATGGAGGTTTTTCTGAAGGGGAAGACCATCTTCTCTGCGGAAGGATGCCTGGGATGTCATCAGGCCAGGGGGGTGGGTGGTATACTTGGTCCCGATCTTACCGAGCAGGGAGAGAAAACCAAGCATGAGTACAGCTTTCAGAATATACAGGGCGACCAGACCATCTCCAACTGGCTGAAGGAGCATTTCAGGGATCCGGAAATGGTATCACCGGGCTCGCAGATGCTCCGGATCAACCTGGATGAAGGGGAGATGGAGGCGCTGGCAACATTTGTCATGGGCCTGGCCAAACCGGATATCCCATTTGAGTATTTTTCCATGGTCACCCTCAATGAGTTCAAAGGGCACCGTGAGCCCATGGATGGAAGGGCCGGATTTGCATATCTCTGTTCTGCCTGTCATGGCAAGAAAGGCGAGGGGAAAGGATATGAGGAGTTTAAAACGGGTATCCCGGCCGTAGGGAACCCGGATTTTCTCAGGGTAGCCTCCACCGACTACATTCGTTTTACCATTGAGAAAGGAAGAAGTCTGCGCCAGATGGGTAGCTGGTCGCCTGATGTCTCGGGCCTGAGCTCTACCGAACTGGATGGCATCACCGCTCAGCTGAAGCAACAGGTCCATATGTCCGGCAGCAGGGATCTTTCAGGGCTGCGGGGGAACAGCAGCAGGGGAGGTCAATTGTATGAGCAATACTGTAGTCCCTGTCACGGTCCCCGGGGAAAAGGTGATGTGGCGGTGGCCCTGAACCAGGAGGGTTTGCTCAGCAGGGCAAGTGATCAGTTTATCATGGAGACTGTTTTAAATGGAAGGGGAAATACGGGCATGCCGGGCTGGTCCGTACTGGATGATCAGCAGCTGGTCGATTTGCTGACCCATATTAAATCCTGGAGAACGAATCGAGTATCAACCGGGTCCATCGAGCTGCCGGAAGCTGATCTGGAACAGGGCGCCCTGCGCTATCATTTTCTCTGCTCCAGGTGTCATGGAGAATTTGGAGAAGGGGAGACAGGTCCGGCCATCATTAACAGGGATTTTCTGGAGGCTGCCGATAACAACTTGCTTTACGCAACCATTGCCCTGGGCCGCTCCCATACGGCTATGTTCGGCTGGTCCACCGATCTCTATAACCAGGAGAAACTGGACAGGCAGGATATCAGCAATATCATCGGCCATATGCGCTTTAGTGTACAGGATGATCTAAGCTATGTATACCAGGGCAGTAATCCGGGGCAACGCACTGAAGGAGCTCTTCTGTTTGAAAAGCACTGTACCGGGTGCCATGGCTTATCAGGAGAGGGACTTAAAGCGCCGGCTTTAAACAACCAGGAGTTCCTGAGCGCCTCTTCAAATGGATACCTGCTGGCCACCATCACCATAGGAAGAAGCGGAACCGCCATGCCTGCCTGGGGCTATGGAGATATTGAGCATCCGAAACTT
>JAYEOJ010000288.1:0-3205 GCA_034722835.1 Bacteroidota bacterium
AACAGGCTCCTGTGCTGGTCCAGTTCTGAATTCCTGATCACCAGCAAGAGGTTGGTGAGCTCTTCCATATTGGAAGTCAGCATGGGATCTGCTTCAATGGATTTATTTTCCAGAATGGATTGATATACGGTGGACTGTGCAAAGTACTCCAGTGCTTTTATTCTGATGGGATTCATGGGATGCGAAGCCACATTGATCGTGTTTTCCTTCTTGAAGGATTCCAGCAGCTTCTCATTCTCTTCCAGAAAGGTTGCAAAATTCAGGTTGAACCGGGTCAGACCCAGACCCGATGACATCTTAAAAAATGCGGATATACATTTATTTGGATCTCCACACGCAATGAGTCCATAGCGATCAGCTGTCAATTCGGAGAGTTTATCCCAGAGAGATATCTTATTGTACAATATAAGCGGAATTCCCTGGTACCCTGGAAACACAAATTCGATGACCCCTTTTATATCGATATTTTTACTGATGATATGTCCCAGCTCGTGGCCAATCACAAATCTTAATTCATCTTCGTCCAGCGCATTCACCAGGCCGGAGTTTAGATTGACCAGGTGGGGTTCATCCTTCTCCTGGCTGGAAGACGCGGAAGCATTAAAATCAGGCGCATTGGAAATATAGAATTCAACTGGTTCAGTGAAGTTCAGGGCTTCACAAACATCCTTAAATGGTCTGTAAAGCTCAGGTAGCAAATCTTGCCCCAGTTTAAAACTATGCCCCTCCAGCAGGTATTTATAATAGTTCCCGGATTTTTCGACCTTGGCCTCACCCTTGATTTTACTGATGACATCGCCTTCAAGTAGTTCCCAGAGATTTTTACCAATCTCTTGTTCAAGTTTTATTCTGATATGATCGTAGTCCATGTTTTTTGATTTTAACTAAAGATAGTCAAAAGCTCAGAATCTATTTGCAGATTTGAAGCACCTCTTTGCAGGTTTTCCACTATATTTAAACGAAGAATGCACGCACCAATACAAACCTGAAACCAAGCATCTCCTGAAATGAAAAAGCTCCTTCTGTTGCTCCTCACTGTGGCTGTAATCACTGGCTGCAAGGAGAAGAAAAGTGAAATTCCGGCCATCGATCCGGCATTTATCAATTACGTTTCCGGATTTACCAGCGGGGTGGTATCGGCAAGCTCCAATATAGCCCTGACGCTTGTGTCTGATATCCCTGAAGCAATCAGGGAGAAGTCCCTGGAGATGGAGCTGCTGGAGTTCAAACCCTCTGTAAAGGGTAGTTATTCCTGGGTTGACAGCCGGACACTGGAGTTTAGTCCCGCGGGAACACTCGATCCGGGTACCATGTATCAATGCAAGTTTCACCTGGATAAAGTGATGGAGGTCCCGGGTGGCCTGGAAGTTCTGGAATTTCAGTTTCAGACCATCCAGCAGTCCCTTTTCGTAGAGCTGAATGGACTGAACAGTCTGGACGATGAGCAGCTGGAATGGCAGCAATTAAAGGGAACCTTGAAAACGGCCGATTACGCCGAAGTGGAGCAGGTGGAGCAGGTCCTGAAGGGATCGCAGGATGGAAAGTCGCTCCAGGTCACCTGGAGCCACAACAGCGAAGGGACGGAGCACCACTTTACCCTGGACTCCATCAAGCGCACGAAGGAAAAAGAGCAGGTGCTGGTGAAGTGGGATGGTAAGTGGATCCAGAGCGAGGATAAGGGAGAAGAAGTAGTCAGCATTCCGCCGCTGGGTGATTTTAAACTGATGAACACTCATGTGCGGCAACAGCCCGAGCAGTATGTCAGTCTCTTCTTCTCAGATCCCATCAGTAAAACACAGGATCTGCGCGGACTGATCTACCTGGAGTCAGGAGAGGAGATCAAACTTGAGCTGGAGGGAAGCCAGGTAAAGGTATATCCGGCAGTTAGGCTGCAGGGTGGCAAAAAACTGTTGGTGAGCGATGCTGTCAGAAATACCCTGGACTATAATCTGGTAGAAAGCTACAGCAGGGATATCGTCTTCACCAGTATCGATCCGGATGTGGCACTGATTGGCGACGGGGTGATCCTTCCGGGAACAGACGGCTTGATTTTTCCATTCAAGGCGGTCAACCTGAAGGCGGTGAATGTGAGGATCATCAAGATTTTTGAAGACAATATCGGGCAGTTCTTCCAGGAAAATCATTACAACGGCAATAATGAAATGAAACGGGTGGGACGCATTGTTCTGAATAAGGAGATCCACCTGAGTTCTGACAAAGCAGTTGATCTGGGCATCTGGAACATCTTCTCGCTGGATCTGGCCGAACTCATTAAAACCGAGCCGGGAGCCATCTACAATGTATCGATTACCTTCGACCGCTCCCAATCCCTGCTGCCCTGTGCGGCAAGCGATGAAAAGCCCGAATTGAAGCCTTTCAAACGGAACAGGGAGGTGGAGCGCTTCAATGATCCGCCCACCGGTAATTACTACTGGGACTACTATTATGAGGACTATAACTGGAGGGACCGGGAAGATCCTTGCACAGATTCCTATTATATCCATAAGAAAAGCAGGAATGATGCCTCCCGGAACGTATTGGCTTCTGACCTGGGGATCATTGCCAAGGGGGGTAGTGGCAGCGACCTGTTTGTGGCAGTGACCAGCCTGGTAAGCAGCGATCCCATCCCGGGTGTGGAGCTGGAAATATATAACTATCAGAACCAGTTGGTGGAGGTGAAGCAGACCGGATCCGATGGGATGGTGACCCTTCCCCTGGAACAAAAGCCCTTTTTGCTGATTGCCAAGAACGGATCCCAGCGTGGCTACCTGCGGCTGGATGATGGATCGGCGCTTTCTACCAGCATGTTTGATGTGGCCGGCAATAAAAACTCCGAAGGCGTCAAAGGTTTCTTGTATGGAGAGCGGGGCGTGTGGAGACCCGGCGATTCCATTTATATGACTTTCGTGCTGGAAGACAAGAATGAGATTCTTCCTGCCAATCACCCGGTGAGGTTCGAATTGTTTACCCCGGAAAGTCAGCTTTACCTGAACAGGACCCGGAGTTCCGGACTCAATGGGGTGTATGATTTCCGGACCGCCACAGAAGCAGATGCACCTACCGGGAACTGGCTGGCCAGGGTGACAGTGGGAGGATCGAGTTTTACCAAAACCGTGAAGATCGAAACTGTTAAGCCAAACCGGCTGAAGATCAATCTTGATTTTGGGGACGAGGTGTTGAAGAGGGGCCAGACAGCGGGAACCCT
>JAYEOJ010000289.1:0-3204 GCA_034722835.1 Bacteroidota bacterium
ACTTCTTCAGCTTTAGGCTCTTCGACCACTTCTTCAGCTTTAGGCTCTTCGACCACTTCTTCAGCTTTAGGCTCTTCGACCACTTCTTCAGCTTTAGGCTCTTCGACCACTTCTTCAGCTTTAGGCTGTTCTTCGGCTGGAGCCTCAGTTCCTGCGGTTGCAGCTTTAGGCTCCTCAGCTTTTGCTGAGTCTTTGATCTCTTCTTTGGGTTCGTTGGCTTTCACCTCAACTTCGTTGGGATCTACCTTTTTACTTTCGTTAGACATTAGTTAATTCTCTTAAAATTAATAAGTTAGACATTATAGTTGTTTAAACAAGGCGCAAAGTTAATAAAATGCATGTAAATGCCCAAAAAAGAAGAGCCTAAACCCCTGAAAAACCAGCAATTGCATTCCTTCTATGTGTAATTCCATACCTGCTCCAGTCCACTTTTCAAAAACTGAGAAAGCATTATGCTGAAGTATCCATTAAAAATTTAACTTTACATTTCAATTAATAAAACCCATTTATAATGAAGATTGCTGTTGTTGGGACCGGGTATGTTGGTTTGGTATCGGGGACCTGTTTCGCCGAGACGGGTATCACTGTAACCTGCGTAGATATTGATGAAAAGAAGATCGAAAACCTGAAACAGGGGAACATTCCCATCTATGAACCGGGGTTGGAAAACATGGTCAGGAATAATGTGGAAAAGGGGCGACTTTTTTTCAGCACCAGCCTGGAAGAGAGCCTGGTGGATTGTGAGGCTGTATTTATTGCTGTTGGAACTCCTCCTGACGAAGATGGCAGTGCCGACCTCCAGTATGTACTGGCAGTTGCGGATGAAATCGGCACCTATATGCAGGACTACCTGGTTATTGCCACCAAAAGTACAGTCCCCATAAAAACAGCTAATAAGGTTAAACAAAGGGTGACTGATGCTTTGAAGAAGAGAAACAACAATCTGGAATTTGATGTGGCATCCAATCCGGAATTCCTGAAAGAGGGTGCAGCCATCAATGATTTTCTGAAACCCGACAGGATTGTAATTGGTACCGACTCCAAAAGAGCTGAAAAGCTCATGAAGAGGCTCTACAAACCCTTTACCCTCAACGGGCACCCCATTATCTTCATGGATATCACCTCGGCAGAAATGACCAAATATGCAGCAAACTCCATGCTTGCTACAAAAATCAGCTTTATGAACGACATCGCTAATTTATGCGAGGTGGTGGGAGCAGATGTCAATATGGTCCGAAAAGGGATTGGAAGTGATACCCGTATTGGGAATAAATTCATCTACCCCGGGGCGGGTTATGGGGGTAGTTGCTTCCCAAAGGATGTGAAGGCCCTGATCCGCACCGGAGATGATTACAATCGCTCCCTGGAAATATTGAAAGCAGTGGAACTGGTGAATGAAAAGCAAAAGGTGGTCATACCTGCCAAACTGAAAGAGCATTATGGAACATCTCTGAAAGGTAAAAAGATTGGACTCTGGGGCCTCTCATTTAAACCCCATACAGATGATATGAGGGAAGCTCCTTCCATACGCATCATTGAGGAGCTGAACAGGGAGGGTGTGCAGATCAGGGCCTATGATCCTGTTGCCATGGAAGAGGCAGAACGGATCCTGGGAGATAAAATTGAATATTGTACGGATAAATATGAGACCCTGATCGATTCAGACGGACTTGTATTGGTAACAGAATGGCCTGAATTTCGTGTTTTGAACTACAAGATGCTGGAAAAGTTAATGGGTGAAAAGGTAATATTTGACGGACGTAATATCTATGACGCCGAGGAGCTTAAGGAACATGGCTTCTCCTATTACAGCATTGGGAAGCAAGCTGTTAAACCCTGAGTAAATGAAACGTATCCTTGTCACCGGCGGAGCCGGTTTTATTGGATCACACTTATGCGAGCGTCTGCTTCAGGAGGGACATGAAGTACTTTGTCTGGACAATTACTTTACCGGATCCAAAAGAAACATCACCCACCTGCTGGAAAATCCTTATTTTGAACTGATCCGGCATGATGTGACAGCTCCTTACTATGTGGAGGTGGATGAAATCTACAACCTGGCCTGTCCGGCTTCACCTATCCATTACCAGTACAATCCCATCAAAACGGTTAAAACTTCCGTGATGGGAGCCATAAATCTGCTTGGGCTTGCAAAGCGGATCAGTGCAAAAATTTTGCAAGCCTCCACCAGTGAAGTGTATGGCGACCCAACGATCCAGCCACAGCCCGAATCCTATTGGGGAAATGTAAATCCCATCGGATCGCGATCCTGCTATGATGAAGGAAAGCGCTGTGCCGAAACGCTCTTTACCGATTATCATCGGCAGAACCGGGTGCGAATTAAGATCGTCAGGATCTTTAACACCTATGGCCCACACATGCACCCTAATGATGGAAGGGTTGTATCAAACTTTATTGTTCAGGCACTTGAGAACCAGGAGATAACCATATTCGGGGATGGAACACAGACAAGAAGTTTCCAATATGTGGATGACCTGCTTGAAGGTATGATCCGGATGATGGAGACGGGTGACCAGGTTACCGGTCCTGTGAATCTTGGAAATCCCGTGGAGTTTACCATCCTTGAACTGGCAGAAAAAATAATTTCCATGACCGGCTCCAAATCAGAGATCAGTTTCCTGCCCCTGCCCCAGGACGACCCGGCCCATCGCCGGCCCGATATCAGTCTGGCAAAAAATATTCTTGATGGCTGGAGTCCCAAGGTGGAGCTTGAGGCCGGTCTGGAAAAAACAATTGTATACTTTGATCATCTACTAAAAAGCTAATATGAAAGGAATCATTCTTGCCGGAGGCGCTGGTACCCGTCTTCACCCAATCACCAGGTCCATCTCCAAGCAAATCATTCCGGTTTATGACAAACCAATGATTTACTACCCCTTATCGGTGCTTATGCTGGCCGGAATCCGGGAGATTCTTATTATTTCAACACCCGAGGATCTGCATCTCTATCAAACCCTGCTGGATGACGGGAGTCAGCTGGGGCTGTCTCTGTCTTACACCATTCAGCCTTCGCCCGACGGACTGGCACAGGCATTCCTGATTGGTGAGGACTTTGTAAGCAATGATCCGGTCTGCCTTATCCTGGGCGATAATATTTTTTACGGACATGGTTTTGGAAGCACTTTAAGGGAGGCAGCAGCTCTTAAGGATGGCGCCCTGGTCTTTGGCTACTATGTCACTGAT
>JAYEOJ010000290.1:0-3200 GCA_034722835.1 Bacteroidota bacterium
GGGGTTAGGAGGTCATATAGACAGCGGTTCCGGCCATGGGGATGGCCGCCTTTCCACCCGCAATACGATCACGGATCTCCCCACCTGTCCCGGTGGCCGCCCCGTTAAAGGGCTCCACTGTAGTGGGGAAGTTGTGGGTCTCTGCCTTCAGCGAAAGTACCGATTTTATGTCCGTCACCCTGAAATAATCCGATTTATCCTGGGAAGCAGGAGCAAATTGCTGAATGCCTGGCCCTGCCGCAAAGGAACAGTTGTCCTTGTAGGCCGATACAATGTGATTGGGATTGGTCTGTGTGGTCTTTTTAATCAGCTGGAACAGCGAGGACTCTTTCTCCTCTCCGTCGATGATGAAGGTCCCGTTGAATATCTTATGCCGGCAATGTTCCGAATTGACCTGTGAGAATCCAAAGACTTCGCTGTCGGTAAGTGGTCTTCCGATGCGCTTGCTTACCTCATCCAGGTATTCTATTTCATCGGGATTCAGGGCAAGGCCCTCCTGTGTATTATAAGCAGTAATATCCGTGATCTCCAGGATGGGTTCAGGAGAACGGTCGATGGTAAACAGCTCCTGGTCCAGGCCCTCATACAGGACCTGCAGCATGGGATCAAAGGAAGCCTCTTTGCCTTTCACCTGGAAAAACTCCTCCATCCTCCTGAGGCCTTCGATTCCCATATTCTGTGTAATTTCCACCGCATTGGTGCTCCAGGGAGTGATCATCTCTTTCCTGGGTCCCACAAACCATCCGCCGACCTGTTTTTTGGCAAGGCAGGTAGCGTTTCCAAACAACCATTCCAGCTTCTCTGTTGTTTGCTGGTCCAGTTCACTAGTTGCCTCCAGAGCAATGATTTTGTTCTGAGGGACCTGGAAAAAATAGATCATGAAATTCGGTGTTAGACTAGGTGTTCAAAATGATAGGTACAAAGATAGTTGCTTTGTTTGATTATGGCCCGGCCGTGCAGAGGAATGCTTGAAGAGTTTTTTAACATTGGAGGGAAATGAATATATTTAGGCTGAACTAAAGCACCTGAACAATGATCGAACAGAATTTTATCAAGTTATACGAGGAGAGTATCAGTAAAAATTTTGACCTGCCTGCTCTATCGGATTATACCACTGATATTTGCTATACGTATGGTGAAATGGGTGCCCGGGTGGCCCGTCTGCACCTGCTTTATGATGCCGCAGGAGTGAAGAAGGGTGATAAGATTGCTGTTTTCGGAAAGAACTCATCCAACTGGTGTGTCAGTTTTCTGAGCGTCTTCACCTATGGTGCCGTTGTAGTTCCTATCCTGTCAGACTTTAAACCGGCCGATGCTCATACCATCATCAATCACTCAGAGTCCATTATGCTCTTTACCGATAAGCAGATCATGGAAGGACTTTCCGAAGCTGAAATGAAACATGTTCAGTCCATAATTTCCCTGGATGATTTTTCACTGATTTGTTCCAGCCCACCCGCTGCCTTAAAGAAGGCTCACGGGGAACTGGATAAGCTTTTTGAAAAGAAATATCCCAAAGGATATACAAAGGAGGATGTCAAATTTGCCGAGATAGATAACAGCGAAGTGGTAGAGATCAACTATACCTCGGGAACCACCGGTTTTAGTAAAGGGGTGATGCTCTCCGGGAACAGCCTGGCAGGTAACGTAACCTTTGCCATGCGTTCCATCGAGCTGCATCCCGGTGAAAAAATGCTGGCCCTCCTGCCACTGGCTCACTGCTATGGCTGCGCCTTTGACTTTTTGTTTCCACTGGCCGTGGGTGTGCATGTGACCATTCTGGGCAAGTTACCGGCCACTCCAATAATTATCAAGGCTTTCAGTGAAATTAAACCCCACCTGATTCTCTTTGTACCGTTATTCTTCGAGAAGCTGTATAAGAACAAAATACTACCGATCCTGAGTAAGGGAAGCATGAAGGTGCTGACCAAAATACCGGGGATCAGCGGACTGATCTATGGCAAGATTCGCAAGTCACTGATTGATACCTTTGGCGGCCGGTTCCGCGAAACGGTCCTGGGGGGTGCTGCTCTCAGCCAGGAAGTCGAGGATTTCCTCTTTAAAATCAAATTTCCTTATACCATCGGGTACGGGATGACCGAGTGTGGCCCCCTGATGTCCTACACCAATGCTGGTAAATCCCGTAAGCTCTCGAGTGGACAAATCCTGGATATCCTGGAATTGAAAATAGATTCAGAGAAGCCTTACGAGGTTCCCGGGGAGATCCTCATAAAGGGGGAGAACCTGATGGAAGGATATTATAAGAACGAGGAAGCAAGCAGGGAGGCCATTGACAAGGATGGCTGGCTGCATACCGGCGATCTGGGGATCACGGATAAGGATGGCTTTATTTATATCAGGGGCCGCAGCAAGAGTATGCTGCTTGGTTCGTCGGGACAGAACATCTATCCGGAGGAGATTGAAGCCAGGTTAATGAATATGCCCTATATCGCTGAGGCCGTTGTATTGATGAACAAGGACCACAGGCTGGAGGCCCTGGTATATCCCGATCCCGATGCAGTGAAAAAAGAAGGGGTACAGGACCAGTTACTGGAAAAGATGGAAGAAAACCGCAAGGAGCTGAATAAACACGTGGCCGGATATGAATCAGTTATGAAGATCCATATTCACGAAACGGAATTCGAAAAGACCCCCAAACGAAGTATCAAGCGCTTCCTGTATAAACTGGAGGAGTAAGAGCAGGACACTTACAGGGAGGTGCCTTTAAAAACCCTTGAGATCCCCGGGGGGACCAGGTTACCGGCATAGCGAAGCCTGTCGCCCCAGGTGGTTGAGCGTACATCGGCATCTGCCCGGCCATCGGGATAGACTGTGATGCGTACATCGTAGCTTCCCACGGGAGTTCTCAGGTAATACGAGATGTTGTAACTTCCGCTCTTTTCATGCCTGGTGTATTTATAGTCGGCAATGGAGCCATCCACTGTGACGCCTCCCACACCATTCCTGCCTATATAGGTATTTGATCCCACCTGGATCACACCGGTAAGGGAGTCAGCCGCAATGAAATTGATATTGGAGGCCACCTGGAGGGAGGTGCCGCGTTTGTCTCTTAAGGTATGTGCTTCCAGTACAAAGCGCTGGTACTGTACCATGGCATCAACCACGGTGGCCATCTGAGCTGCCTCTTCGGCTTTCTGTTCTTTCTTCAACTCTTTCTCGAGTTGTTTTTGCTCCTTTTT